>JAMXCW010000006.1 GCA_024451685.1 Candidatus Bathyanammoxibius amoris
CGCCGTTATCAAGGACCAGAACGATCTCCCCCTTGTCTGCACCGTTCCTTAACAGCGTGGCATCATGCCCACCGTGTATAATGGCCTTGATAGCCTCAAGCACGCTTGTCTTGCCCGCGCCGTTTTCACCCTCAATAAACGTCATGGAATTAGGCTTGATTTCCAAGCTCTCAATCCCAAGGATATTGTGAATCTTAATCGCTGCGACCTTCATGGGTCTCTGCCTCCTTTATTTCGGATAAATAGTAAGCCGCGATGAGATTGATTCTTTCGTGAACTCCTCCGCTATCTTAGGGTGTGCAACCCTCAAAGCCTTTGCGTCTACCCTCTTTGACGTAATAGGCCGATAGCAAATTCTGGCGCCAGACGCCTCCACCATCTGCGCCTTGTTCATCTTCTCCTTTATCTTCCCCTTGACCTCCTCAAGATATGCCCCTGCATCGTCTACAATGGTCTTTGCCTCAAAGTATTGTTCGACCAGCGGAGCAAAGCTCTCATCTGTGATTATCTCCCCATCCCCACTTGGCATGGCCTCAAGCAAAGCCTGACCTTGGCACATCGTCCTGTGCCCGCACTTGCCGCACCGCGCGTCTTTCGGGTCCAAACGTTCAGGCTCAATAGCCTTCTGCACCTTTCCCCAAAATTCACGGGAGGCCTCCACAATCATCTGAATCATGTCGTTGTCGCGGGACAGGTCAAAATGCAGGAAGTCCACAGTCTCAGCACAAAGAAGGGCCGCTGTCCCATACTCTTTGTTGGTGACACGGATATGATGCTGTATCTGCAGGATGTGCTCATCGTTCAATCCTTCCGTCTTTACCTTCGCAAACGCCCTCCGGCCCGGGCATTTGGCCTCAAAAGGCGCGCCGTCCCTCTTGACCAGCCGGTCCGGGCGGCCCGCAATAAAGGAATACTCCTTGTCCTTTATGGGTAGCTGTGCTTCTTTCAGCGTGACAAGTTCAACTCCCGTTCGTTGCGTATAATACTCTGCAATAATCGGCTCAAAGAAAGTTCCACGACGGGTATGCTCATTCCCAAGGAAGGGATAATCAGCCTCGACCCCCCGCTTCTCATACCAGAGCCGCCGCTGGCAGCCGTAAGGGTTTAGATTGAACAGCGACCCCATATCTGAGCTCCCTATCGCCAGGGTACGGTCCATCTTTTTAGGTTCTGCCGTAATTATCATGGCCCCACCTCCTCCATTTCATTCATTACCGCTTCGACCTCCGGCCAGTAGGCCATAAAAACAATCGCCCCCATCAGTAGGTCCCTGTCGTTGCACTGTCTGACAATCTCTACAAGCACCCTGTTTATGTCGTCGGTATCCTCATACGAAAGTTCCTCTCTAATCTTTTCCTCATCGTGGAACGGGCATCTGAATTTTTGGGACCCACCAGCCAAAAGCTGTGTGAAAGAACCACAGGTGCAGTCAGACTCGTTGTAAATCATTACCTCAACCCCCTACTGGTAAAATCCCAAGGCCCAGGTCTTGCCGCACCGAGCGGCCATATACCACATCTAGCAAGAGGACATGTCCTTTCCCTGAGCCTTGAGAAATTCGCATCAAAACATCACCTTGAAAATCAGCATTACGATAAAGATAATCAACAGCCATACCGCCGTGAAAGCCGCCCCTCTACTGCAGCCTATCCGTGCGCCCTCATAGTCGAAATAAGACATAACTTGCGTTTCCCCGCTTGTATTTCCCGCTCAATCCTGCGGTTCTTGCGCCACCCTTCCAGCTCTGAAAGTTTGAAACTCAATTTGCCCCCCGGCATATCCTGATGATAGGGAAAGGTTCCCCACCCTTCCCTTGCCTCAGCCACCCGTCTTAAAATCGTATTGACATGACAATTTAAGAATCGTGCCGCCTGACTGGTGCTTACAAAACCCTCGATCATTTTGTTGTTGCCTCTCATAATTCTTTGTGCTACTTAGGCATAAGCCCCCAGGTGATAAGCATTACTATCTGATAGCCCATTGCATCTAACAGAACGCTTAAAACAAGGAGACCTATGCCATGCAAATCAATAAACTGCCAAACGTGGGTCGTATGCGAGGCGCCCATGCACAACCCGGCCAGTCTTGGGACACAGGCACTGTCCATATACAATACACAGACAAGAAGGACGCTCTGCATGAGCTTTCAATGTCCTTCCCCGATGCGATGTACCTCTTAAATATTTTAAAAGGAATACAGAAAGAGGCCGGCTTCCAGATGCCAGAAGAATAAATGCGGCCAACCTGATACCCATGTTCCTCATTTCAACGCCCCTCCGAGTTCCTTCCTGAGCTTTTCGAGCTTTCGCACAACAAGCTTTTCCCTGTGCTGTGAAAAAACATCCGCCACTTCCAAGACCGCACTCTTTGTATGTGTGCCAGGGTTGACAAGCAATAATGTGACCAATGTTGACAGGGGCATGGCCCTCTTATGATTTGGATTCCACCAGCAATGAACGGTATTAGGGAGAACACCCACGTCTCTAGCAAAGCCTTCTAAGCCCCCTGGGTGTGCCATAACGTCCTTTCGGATGCCCTCGAATACTAGTTGCACCCCATACGTTAGAAGGGAACTGGTACTTTCTTCTATTTCCGAGAACACATTAATCTGATGCATTTTTCTGACCCACTCTGACCGATGGCCATGTATTGCTAAAAAAAATTTATGTGCTACTCTCCTCAAGAACGGGCGCTGTAGCTCCGGGTGCCTCAATAAGACGACCGTCTAAGAACTGTAGAATTTTCTGTCGGCACCAGGTAGCAGCTCCCATTTGCTCGGCCCTGGCTGCCTCTTTTATGCGTCTGTAGTCCTTGGAATAGAACTCGATATTGACTGATTTCTTGTTGACCATCTGAGTCTCCTTAGAATGAAACTGCATAAAGTATGCATTTTACTCATGGTTTGTCAAGTAGAATTTATAAGAATTCCTTATAATTTATTAGGATATACCATATCTATTTGCCTATAGGGGGTTTATGTTATACACTTTCTGCATGGATATAGGGGACAAGATTAAGAAGGGCAGGAAGGAACTCGACTTGAGTCAAGACCAATTGGCCAAAAAACTCAGTGATATAGGTCTTGAGATGGAGCAAGTTACTGTGTCCAGAATAGAGGGTAGTGCAAGGAGGGTCTTTGCGGAAGAGGTTGAATTTTTTAGTATGGCCCTACAGCTTACTACAGAATATCTATTGAATAGTAAAAAAGGCTGGCCCCCTTCCAACGGAGACCGCCTTCCAGAAGCACCACCAGACATCCCCGGCAAGATTCCGCTCAAGCAGCCGGAGACAATCGGCGAAGGGGATACCATACCCATCATTAGTTATGTAAGCGCTGGTGATACAGAGGTAGCCTACGGCGACGCCGGGTATCCTGCAGGAGAGGGTATAGACCGGATGGTGCGCCCTGAAGGTGTAACGGACCAGCACGCTTATGGATTGATCGTCAAGGGTGATTCCATGCTCCCGATGATGCCGGACGGTACAGTTGTTGTAGCGGTTACGAATAAGCGTGCAAAGGAAGGCAACGTTGTTATCTGTAGAGCAAAAGAATCGGGCAAGGTTTACATAAAGCTCCTAAAAAGGCTCGACCATATTGTAGTCCTAGAGTCAACGAACATGCAGGCACACGACCCGCTGGCATTCCAGAGAGAAGATATATATTTCATGCACCCGGTTGTGTGCTGGAATACCACAAAAATTAAGGAATAGCCCGTCAGGGCAGAAAGGGGAATGTTATGGCAACTGATATTAACAAGGGATTAAAGAAGTACATCCCCATTTTCCGCACAACGCATGAGCAAGCCATTAACGAAGCAGAGACCTCGTTGAGAATAAGCAAGTTTTTCGAGGATGTGCTGGGTTACGATGTCTTCACGGAAATATCAAAAGAACACATGATTAAAGACCGCTACGTTGATTATGCTATAACAATAAAGGGCAAGATTGAGTTCCTCGTGGAAGTCAAGCAGGCGGGCATTAAATTGAAAGAGAAACACATTGAACAGGCGAGTAACTATGCCGCTAATTCTGGGATACCGTGGGTCCTATTAACAAATGGTAAATATTGGCAGTTGTATCACCTTACTTTTGACGAGGGAATCCAAAGCGACCTTGTCTGGTCTGTTGACCTTTTAGAAGACAACCCAAAGGCAGTGGCCTCCAAAATAGCCCTCCTTCACAAAAAGAGTGTACAAAAAGGGGCGTTAGAGAATTATCTTGCTAAGGTTAAAACCCTTTCACCCAAGAGCATTGTTCGGGCTATATTCCACGAGGATACCTTGAGGGTGATGGGTAAACTCTTAAGGAAAATGTCGGGTGTAAGAGTAGACGAACAGGACTTAGCGGACAACATAAAAAAGATGTTGTCTAAGAAAGCGTGGGAGGAAATCGGCGATGTAAAAATCAAGAGAAAGCGAAAGGCTACAAGAACAAAACAAACCGCTAAAGAGGCGACACCTATTATCCAACTTCCACAGGAGAAAGAAATACAGGAAGGGACATAGTGGCGTCAAGAGGAGGAAATAGAATGCGAAAATTAGCTTTAGTTATCTCGATATTTTTATTTATTTTTAGTTGTGATGCAGAAAATAAAGTAGAGGTTACACAAGAAAATATAGAAACTTTCAAAACAATGCTTGCCGAATCAGATGTAGAAGGATTAATTGCAGCCATTAGACCAAGCTCAAGTGGTAATGAGTTTATAAAAGTCATAGTTACGGATGACTGGTATTATGCAATGCCTCATGAAAGAAGGCAGCTTGTTCAGTCATTCTATAATTTGTGGCAAGCTATTAATCCAACACACAATGCCTTAATTTTACAAGTGCGGGATGCTTCAAATCGGAAAGTTGGCGAGGCTTCATACATTGGTTCAATATGGATAGCTGAAGATTAAGTGATGATTTATTATCTCTGTTATTTTTTAACTTTACTTCCTCGAGGCCCGGAAGGCTAAGAGGGGGATTTGGTCAGAGTAAAATGCCATTGAAAAAACGCGGCAGGTCATATTACATGGACGATTACATTGGCGGTAAGCGTGTAGTCAAAAGTTTGTCTAAAGACAAGGCCCTGGCTACAAAGATAAGAGACGACCTCCTGAGAAACCGGGACCTCTCAAGGTTCGGGATCGCCCCGGACAATTACCCGCTACCAGACATTAAGGATAAATTCCTGAGAGAGCTTAAGCCCCGCGTCTCCAGAACTACTTACGAAGGCTATATAACTATGCTATCCCGGGCATTAGAATTTATCGGCGTGGACACACCCTTGCACCAGATACGCCACCGGTTCAATGAGTATACAGACGCACGCAAGAAAGAGGGAATCTCAGACCACACCATGAACGTAACGCTAGGCCTCCTCAAACGGATGCTGGCCTATGGGGTACAAACTAACCTCATACCCTTTAACCCTATGGCCGATGTCCCAAAGCTTAAGGAACGGAAACGATTGCGGCGTGCTCTGAGGCCCGAGGAGATAAAGGCCCTGCTCAAACACTCCGGGAAATGGCGCCAGATATGGCTGACATTCATACTAACTGGCCTCCGTCGCTCAGAACTGGTCAGACTACGGGTCAAACATATAGATAGGAAAGCGTGCACGCTTATTGTAGCCGAGTCAAAGACTGACGCTGGTGTCAGGGCCGTTCACCTGCACCGGACGCTGCAGAAGGCCTTGTGGCCGCTCCTGAAGAATAAGCGGCCAGAGGACTATGTCTTTACCACTCCCCACGGCACACCCCTCAAGAATAATCTGCTGCGGGCCTTTCGGGTATGCCTCAAACGTGCGGAAATTGACCAGGAAGGCGTGGACCTGCACAGCCTGAGAAAGACCTTTGCCTCTTTACTGGCAAGCGCAGACGCTCATCAAAAGAAAGCCGCCGTGCTTATGGGGCATCGGCGCACAAGCACAACGACTGATATATACACTGACACTTATCCGGAGGATTTAAGAGAGGCGGTAGAGAAGATACAGCTTTAAAAACACTGGTGTTGGTTACAGAATAGCCGCAGCGTTATCGTAAGTCTTTATATGTTCTTATCCGTCGCCGAATGGCATTCAAGAGGTCGAGGGTTCGACTCCCTTATCCTCCACCATATTCTGCAAGGACCTACGATAACCGCTGCAGGACTAACTTAAATACTGGTACAACCAGTGGGGGGCGGGTTAACAAAAAAGAGGACTTAGTCCGAACCCGCATCTCTGCTAATGGGGGAATACAGATGAAAGTATACTTCTCATCCAAAATATGGCAATTCCTACTGGTCATGTTCTGCACTCTGTTGTGTACTATGTTATACGCCGTGGTCAGTAATAGCCCGGCTGATGCACACCAGGCGGCCGACACGATTTTTGTGGGTGGTGACATTATCACCGTCAACGAGGACAACCCGGAGGCAGAGGCCCTGGCGGTACTGAACGGCAGAATCGTCGCGGTCGGCAGTAGAGACGACGTGTTCAATTGGTTAGGTAAGGAGACTGAGGTTGTCGACCTTGGGAAGAAGACCCTTATGCCCGGCTTTTATGCGATCCATACCCACCCTGCCGTGACGGCCGTACTCGACCAGTGGCTTCACATAAACGGATACACGGTCTCCAGCGCTGAAGAGGTCAGACAAATCATAAGTGACGGCGTTGCAAAGGCAAAACCCGGCGAATGGGTTGCCGCCTGGGGATGGGACCCCGTTCTCACTACCGGTCTCAGGGCTCCAAGCCTGAAAGAGCTGGACGAAATGGCGCCGAACAATCCTTTAGTAATCCTCGCACAGAACCTGCACAACGCATACGTAAACAGTACCGCACTTGAGATTGCCGGTATTACAGAGAAATCTCCCAACCCGCCGGGTGGTCAGTTTGTACGGGACAAAGACGGCAACCTGACAGGTGAACTCAAGGAAGAGTCTGCTATCGTACGGTTAATGGAGAAAATGCCGCCGTTATCGCACGCACAAAACGTTAAAATGCTCAAGGGGGAATTCCAGAAATACGCCCGCAAAGGTTTCACTACGGTCGTAGACCTTGGGTTGCTGCCGGTGATGCCGGACCTTGCACGCCTTACCCAAGAGGTGTTAGCCTGTAAGGACACTCCGGTACGAATCGTTGCCTACGCAACCGGCCGTCCTGACGGTACCATCAACTTTTCGCACAGGTCTGGCAGCGAGCGCTTTAAGGTAAACGGTGCAAAGTTCTGGGCAGACGGCTCACCGTATTCCGGCGGCATGGCGGTAAAAGAACCCTACCTGAACACAGAACTCACCATCGATGGTCTGGGTTACAAGAAAAACGAAATGGGTAAACTGAATTGGTCCACTGAGACTCTACATGATGCCGTGGAGCGCTATCATCGCGACGGATGGCAGGTCGCCATCCACACCCAGGGAGGACGTGCGATTGACCAGGCGCTGGATGTTTACGAGTCCGTGCTACTTAAATATCCACGAACGGACCATCGCCACCGGCTGGAGCACAACATGCTGATAACACCCGCACAGCTAAAACGTGCCACAGACCTCGGTGTCACATCCACCTACCTCATGGAGCATGTATATTTCTGGGGTAAACAATTACGCGATGACATACTTGGTCCGGAACGTGCCAGTAGGATTATGCCTATGGTTGATGCCTTTCAATACAGCCCGCATCCGTCGCTGCACGGCGATTCTCCAGTGACACCTCTGGAACCTTTACATGTGATGCAGACTGCGGTGACGCGCGTGATGCGCGACGGAGGAGAGGTGCTGGGGCCGGAACAGCGCATTGACATCGACAAGGCCATAACGGCTACAACCATACACTCCGCGTGGCAGGTGTTTGAGGAAGAAAGCAGGGGCAGTCTGGAAGTGGGCAAGGTGGCAGATATGGTCGTGCTCTCCGACAACCCGCGCAAGGTTCCCCCGGAACAACTCGGCCGGATTGAGGTACTGGAGACATACCTTAGCGGTCACAGGTTTGTGTGGGAGTAAAACATTTCTGGAAGCCCGCAGACGCAGGCTGGCAGGGTTAAAGGGCAAGCGGTCACTACCCCTTTTTTGTGGGGTTTTGTAGGGAGGGGATTCCTTTAAATTCCGTGTCTCTTGGCCGGGGTATCAAATGCTGTGGTCTTCTTTCATTGACCTATTTCCCCTCAGAGGGATAATATCCGTATATGCCCGAACGGAACTGCACGGCAGGCACATCGGGACTAACTTAAATAATAATACTATTAGTGGGGGCGGGTCACTGGTGAGGCCGGACGGAAACCGGCTCTCGCCTCCAAACCTGAGAGGAGAACTGCCATGAGACGTCCTACGCGCACAACGACCACCACGACCGCCAAGCCCAGGCCCGCGCCGGCACCGGCAGAAATGTCTGACACAGGATCGGCTCGAGTAAAAACTGAAGGCACGGCCGGGGTGTGGCCAAGAAGGAACCTCCTTCTCGCGGTAATCATCACTGGCGTCTTAGGTGTCTTCGGGTCAATGCGAGACCTGCAGGGATGCACCGGAATCATGCTGACGAACATGGACTCCAGTATCGTGCACGGACGCACGCTCGAGTTCGGAATGGAGATCAAGTCCAACATTGCCGTGATACCGCGCGGCTATCGATTTGTCGGTAAGACGCCGAGAGGTGACGGCATCACATACGAGGCTAAGTATGCAGTCGTCGGGTTGAGGACTTTCAAAGACCAGGGAGTTCAGGACGGTCTCAACGAGGCCGGGCTGGCTGCCGGGGCGTTTTATTTCGCGACGTTTACCCAGTACACTGAGGTCACGCCAGAGAACCAGGCAAAGGCGATGTCGGCAACCGACTTCCCTAATTGGATTCTGACCCAGTTCGCGACCGTTGGTGAGGTTCGAGCGGCGATAGAGGCGGGCGCGGCGGTCGTCGGGCCGACGGTTGTCCCGGGCTGGGGTCCCGAGGCCCCGCCGTTGCACTACATCGTGTATGACAAGACCGGCGCATCGCTTGTCATCGAGCCTGTGGGTGGGACGCTTGTCGTGCACGACAATCCGATCGGCGTATTAACCAACTCGCCGCCCTTCGAATGGCATCTGATTAACCTGCGCAACTACATCTCGCTCAGTACGCGCGATGTGCCACTGGTCAAGATCGATAGTCTCACGCTGCAGGTATTGGGGCAAGGCAGCGGAATGCTGGGACTGCCGGGCGACTTCACGCCAGTGTCGCGATTCGTTCGGGCCACCGTCTTCAGCACAACAGCGATTCCTTCACAGGACGCCGAGGAAGGCGTCAAGCAAGTGTTCCATATTCTCAATCAGTTCGACATCCCGATTGGCGTGGCCCGCGTCGTGGAGAAGGATGGTACGGTCCTCAGCGATTACACGCAGGCAACCATGGTGCGTGACCCGCAGGCGCTTCGTTACTACTACCGCACTTACGACGATCAGACGATCAGGATGGTTGACCTAAAGAAGTTCGATCTGAATGCCAAGGAGTTGAAGCAAATATCGACGCTTCAAGGAACTACTCCGATAATAGATATGTCCTCATCGACCTGGTAAGCCGGTCCGCCTGCAGATGCAGAATGTGACCTGCCCCCCTTTAAACCGGTCCAGTTTTGATGTTGGTGTTTAGGACGAATTGGACTGTGGGAAGAGGGTGACGATAATGCCTAAATCCGGGGCACTGCAACACTGCTTCTATACATAAAGACCCCTACCCCCCCCTCTGGGAGGCCTATCTCTGTCTAGTTGTAAAGTACATAAATGAACTGTATAATTCGTTGACAACCCACGCAAAATGCTTTAAATGGCGGGAGAATATTAAACTTCACGATAGTGGAGGTAAGAAAACGAAACGTAAGATTATGTTTATTTGCCTGTTTGTCCTTGCCTTAGCGTTGCCAGGCTGTAAAGCTTCGGAGACCGCGAAGGATGCGGGTATGGGCGCCAGAAAGGATCAGGCTGCGGGCAGCGTGGCTGGAGCAGTCAAAGGGGCAACTATCGGTGAACATTATGGCGGCCTCGTGGGCGCGAGTATAGGCGCAACCATAGGCAGTACCGTTGGTGGTATAAACGGCGTGGTGACCGGACAGGAGCAAAGAATGGAAGAAAAAGAAAAAGAAGAAAAGGAAAAGGAGAAAGAGGAAAAACATTAACGGGGGTTGAAAAGGAACTGTATTTTCATTTAAGGAAACAAGAACATGTTGATTACAAAGGCCGTTTGGATTGCATTAACCGTCCTTGCCTGCACCGTATATTCCCCTGTTGTTGTTTTTGCGGATTGGCAAAGTACTGTTCAGCAAGGAGATGAATTGTACGCAAAGAGGTCCGAAAAGGACGGCAGGGCAAAACTTGAGGCGGCCATAAAGAAATACGAGGCAGCCGTAAAGGAGATTCCGGAGAATGACAAAAAGGCGCGTGCGAGGGTATACGTCGACATTTCCCGCGCCTACTTCAAGATTACGAAGTATCTTTCGACATCTGATGACGACCGGTCGAACCAATCCAACAAAGGTCAGGACTGGGCCCAAAAGGCAATTGACGCAGACCCGGAAAGCGCTGAGGCGCATTTTTACATGGCCGCAAACCTGGGGTTGTGGAGGCTCATACACAAGGCCTCTTTCAGGGGTGGCCTGACGGGTGGAGGCATAAAGAAACAGTTCAAGAAGGCGGCGGACCTTGACCCGAAAGGACTTCAGGGATCGCCCGACAGGGGTGTTGCGGAGTATCTACTGGCCAGGGGCAATTCAGAAAAGGCGCAAGGTTATGCCGAGAAAGCCGTTAAGATAGGACCGAAGATGTTGGAAAACAAGCTCATCCTGGCACAGGCCCTCTGGGTAAACAACGACAAACCGGGTTCCAAAAAGCTTCTGAATGAAATAGCCGCCGACAGCGACGACATCCTGCCGTCAGACGTCCTTGAAAACAGATACGCTATCATGAAGACAAAGAGGATCCTGGGGAATATAGCGAATAACAATGAGCCGGACTGGTAGTCTTCCACAGGCTAACTGCTGCACATTAACCTGGCTGTGCCCTTCGCCGACGCGGAAAAAGAAGACGCGCAGACACACTATCCCTCTTGGGGTAGTGCCTCTTACTGTCAAGTAAACACACCAAAACACCCTTAAATAGACAAAAGGTTCCTGTACCCGGCAAGTACGACATAGAATAAACCACTTGAACATGGATAGAATAAATGTTAGTTAGCTTTAAGGCAATTCTTAATCCGTTGGCCATAAAAGCCAAAGAGGTTATAAGGAGGCCCGTCCGAGGAAAAATGTGAACATCAATTTAACTTTTTACGGGAGAGGGCTATGAATCTGACAAGATACGTCCACATAGTATGCGCGATTCTCCTAGTAGTCTCCGCTACCATCAGCTACGGAGAAGAAACGAAGGAAAAAGGCCAACCGAATAAAATAACGGCAAATGAGGTCAGCGTCGAAGAATTGAAGATGTTTGCCAGGGCCTTTGTAAGCGTCCAGGCAGTCCTTGAGGGTGAGGAGGCCATGGAAGAGAGTGGCGGGGCAGTCTATGAAAAAACAACCTCCATTGTCAAGCAGGAGGGTTTAACCATCAAACGATACAACCAATTATCTGAACTCATGAATGAAGACCCTGATTTTAAGAAGGCTGTAGAGAAGATGATAAAAACAATAAAAGAGGAGGAGAAAGAGTAAAAACAACACAGAGAACCAGACAGAAGCTTGTTGTCCAGAAAGGCATTTTTTGGGCGGAAAAACACCTCTCGTAAGTCGTGCAATAGCAAGACCGGAAATGCTGATTTTTCAGAGCCTTTTTTGGACGGCCTCCGTTTTACACTGCCTTATTTTTCAGTATCTAAGACGTTTCTGAGAGACTTACGGCGTAGCTCGAGAACGGTGACATCAAAATCCGCCACAAGTTTTTCACACGTCTTGCGGAGGTCTTCGTGCGGTGTGTAAACAACCTTATGCAAGAGTATCTCTGTCTGGTCTTTACATCTATCTTTTAATATGTCCCAATCTATACGGCATTCCGGGAACCTTACTTCAAGCATGTTTACAAAGGCGTCCAGCGCCAGGGACTCCGTTATAACACATGAGATCCCGACTCCAATTTTTGTGCCTCTGTCTGATTTCAGTTCTGTAGCGACGATGCGAAAATTATATTGCGGGTTATTATCTGTAATTACAACGTCATGCAACGAACGCAATTCTCTCTTTATATAGCTTGAAATACTACCTGCTATTTGTTGGTTTGCTGTAACGATAACTTGAACCCTGCAGGAAACCTTTGGCGTATCACTCTGGGCCAGGACCCTTTCCCCAATGCCCGGCACGTTGCAAGCCGCAGCTACAATTAGCAGAATTACTAACTTTTTCATGTTCTGTCTCCTGACGGTCATCTTCACAATCCCCGTTTATCATCCCCTGCCCCCTTGTATGCCCCCAAAAAACCCTCTTCTGATATTTTAGATTGCGCGGATACATTATACGGATAGCATAACCCAAGTGGACTATAATATATATAAAGCACCTGCGCCATGACAAATAATTCAATTTACCAGCAGTTTTTGCGACAGGCGGACTGTGTATCCCGGGTAGTAAACGCCCCCCTTACCCCTTGCCGATTTCCCTTTGCGTGATAAACTTATCATAGAGAATCCCTCCGAAGCCACAAGGCCTAAGGCCTTACAGTGGCCCGTGTTACGCTGAGGAGGGCCACTCCATGGACAAAAAAGGACATAGAGAAGGCTGCTTTCCCATAACCCCTTTGGCAGCAGGGTATTATGTTAGTGCCCTGTGGGGCCTCACTGCATTTCCCGGCAGGACCTCTGTGAAAGGCAGAGGCCCGCCTTGACTCTTTGATGATGTGTGGTAAGCTTCTGTTAGAGCAAGGAAAAAGCCATAATACTAAAGGATCTGTATCGGCAAGGCGCTGTCTGACAAGCCTTGAACAATCTCTGCGGCGCCTGGGGCAATTTGCGGTACAGGCGCAGGCTCCTAATTGGGGAGGAAGAACGATGGAAGATCCTGGTCTCGTGCTTGATTATGAAGTGAAGTCTTTAGAAAAATACACCCCCGGAGAGAGCCCCAAGGGTGCCGTCTACCGTATAACTATCCGGATTGAAGACGAAGATTTCGAGTTTGACGTGTTCCCGGAATATTCTCTCGGTACGGCGGAAGAAGACCTGCTAAAGTAGTTTGACTGGGGCAGCAGGGTGTCTAATTACAGAAGCACGCACTGCATGTCTAAAGCTCTTATTATTTGGGGCCCAGAAAACCCCTACAGCGGTAGTACAATGCCAAAGGCACCTAAGCCGCTAAATTCCTCTTGGGCCTAGGGAGGATTTTGCGGCTTAAACGAGCCGTATTCAGCGCCCCCGGAAGACATACCCTCCCGCCTCTACCCGGCCTTTCGCTTCGCATCAAACCGGCCATTATTTGAAAGAGACCTGCCCATCCTGCTTTACTCCGGTATGTCCTGAGATGAAGAGTGCCGTTCCGGCCCCGGCACCGCCCAGATTCCGTATTCATCGCTCAAACTTGGATTCTGACCCTGTTCTGCGAAAAATCCGGCTACGGACAAACCGTTCTTAACAAGAATGCGACTGGCAGTTGCCGGGTCGACTAAGTGTCTTAGCGGGAAGAAAATCGTGTTCATTTTATTTTCCAGTATGTCCCAGTCCGGTTTCTCACGATTCACGAGGAATACTACGCAAGAATAAATGGCGGTAAGGGTCGTACGCAGTGCCGGGTGCAGGACCTCTGGCAGCTGAACAGCACATCGCTTTATAGTATTCCTCACGAGGGCCCTGGGATTGGTATTCATGAAGGTAACAAAAAGATTTCCATCGGGAGCCAGCATCCCGACAAGATTGGAGATTATTACCTCTAAATCCTCATTTAGGTAGCTGATACTCGAGCGTATAAATATAAAGTCAAAAGGCCCCCGAATCTCCCAATCTTCAATATCCGCACAAACGAACTCCACATTAGAGACACTGTTAATCTCGCGGGCAAGTTCTATATTACCTGGAGTGTTGTCTACACCAGTTACTAAAGCGGCTCCCTGCTCTGCCATAAGCCGGGTATAGGCACCCGTACCACAGCCTATATCCAGAATTCGCTTGCCCTTGAAGCTCAGTCCGGCCGCCTGAAGCTCCTTAATATGCCGTTCAGCTACTTCTCTTGGCTCAATAAAAATATGCTCAATTTTCATATGTACCGGGGCACATAGTTTTGAAATGAAACCGGTTTAGTATCGCAAGCCATGTCTTACCCGCCGTATACCCGGGAACCTGCCATACATGAGCGCCCTCGTTACTCATGCGTAAGTTTGTTCTTTATCGCTCCTCGAGCTATTAAGGCATTGTACGCTCTTCACTAACCATTTTCAATATCTTCCATCGTACGGGCGGGTGTTTTTGTCTCTCTATATTCACCGGCTGACCGGTATGGTCAGGATGGGCGCCACGGTCTTGATGTCTCCGGATTGCAGGTCCGCGAGTACGATAAGCCTATGGTACCATAACAATCTGAATCTGCGCATTACTCTCCCATGCGGCTATCAAAGGATGTCTGACGGATGATATAAGATATTTTCCACAAGAAAACTCCGGGGGCTCTAACAAGTCTTTCTCTGCATATTGCGTATATTATATAGATATATATTGTGGGGCCCTCGGCCTGTCTCGACAAGCGCAAATGATACCCAACCCCCCTAAATCTTGCAAGAGGGTTTTTGATTCCAACGGCGGCTGTATTTGGGTGGGTGTTAAATAATGGGTTGTTTTATGTCCTGCTGACTTCGCTGCGGAGTCTGAAAGCGGATTTGCTGGTTTTTTCTTCTTCGGGGGAGCCGACGTCTTCGGCCTTTATCCTGAGGCGCAGGCCCCCATGCATCCTGTTAGAACGCATACGTTTACTGCGTAGTTTACAAAGCCTCATATCCGTATTCCGCGTAATTTTCCTAGAATATGTTTTTGGCACTTGCACAGGCCTCATTCTGTGGTTATAATTATTCGTGACAACAGTATAATTCAGGGTAGATAATACGTAGGTTATGTCCGGGGAACCTCTTATGGTTAATCATATCAATCAGAGAATGGCAGAGATACTAAAGGACACTGCCCTCTCACAAAAGAATTTTGCGGCTTCCCTGGGCCTTACGCCCGGGCATCTAAACGACATCCTTCGAGACAGGACCCGCCCGACGGTCAGGATAGTCGAACAGTTGATACAGGCGTACAACGTCTCCGCCAACTGGTTACTGACAGGGAATGGTCCAAGGTATGGAGAAAGGCGGGCGGACTACCAGCAAAAGAGGATGGAGGTAGTCACCACAAAGGAACTTTTGTTAAGGGGCGGCAAATTCGGCAAGAGAGGGCATGACTTCGTAGCAGTACCCGTACTCGGCAGCGAGCTGGTGAGCAACCTGCCCAAGACCATCACCGACATAACAACCTTCAAACCGGAAGACTTCTGCGTAGTGCCTTATAAATGGATCAAGAGACCGAAGACCACATTCTGCTGCAAGGTTATGGGTACGTGCGTGGAACCACTGACGGACCATGAAATCATAGCCGCAGTGGATTGCTCCCTCAAATCTCCTTCACGCCTTAGCGGAAAACTCTGTGTAATCATGGTAGAACACATGCCCCTTATCCGCCGGCTCAACACCACAAAGACCCATCTTGTGTTCGAGACCATTAACCACCCGGACGCACCGAAACCCATCCGTTTCAAGGCCAATGGCACAAACCCCATACTCGGCAGGCTTGAGTGGACCTGCTGTCAACACAAATAACTCTTACTGGTTTCTGGTGCGGGGGCTACGAAAGATAGAAACGGCAGCAACAGATAAAAAACTATGGGAAGGGTTGACGGTCAACGTATTGACAACTTCAAAACCTCCTTGGTCTTTGGGGTGACCTTGACCCTCTCGTCTATCCGGAGTCCTACTACCCAGACGGGATGGGCTTTTGATGCAACGATAACCACGTTATCCCTCTCCCACCTGGGGGTCTTTGTGTCGATAAAAAAATCCTTAAGCTTCTTCTCGCCGCCCACGCCCAGGGGCCAGAACCTGTCTCCATCCCTGCGGGTGCGGACGTAGAGTTTTTTGCCTGCCCTGTCGGCGTCCACAATCTCTTCATCGGGTGTTTTCCCGGTCTTAAACTTTTCGAGGAAGCCGTCCTCTATCTTTTCGTCAATAATCTCGGCCCTGATTTCCCTTCCGTCAAATAACTTTGTTATGCCCGGCACGACCAGCTCCACCGGCTCAAATGATTGCGTACGGGGGCGTGATGGCCCGGCAGTCTTCCTGAGGCAAAGCTCCTCGCCTTCGAGACACGCCGTCCATCGTCCCGGAAGTTCTATCTGTTTACACTCCGTGACGCCCTCCACCATCTCAATTACATTATTGTAGTGTTCGTAGTCCATCTTCCTGAGCGACATGCCCATCCTGGAAAAAACCTCTTTCAGAAAAAAATGTTGAAAGAAGGGGGGGTGGTGTTTCAGCAGGTCGGCCTCAAATGAACAGGTGCCGGCCTCGTCCCGTTTCAGGGTTGCTCCTACGATCGTGCTTATCCTTGATTGCAGGAAATCATTACTCCTGCCGGCGATGTCGCCCAGCTTTGTCAGGGCGTCTTTCATCCGCGGGTTGTAATCCTTCTCAAGCAGCGGGAGGAGTTCAAGCCGTATGCGGTTGCGCAGATTATTTTCGGGGCGCAGGTTGGAAGAATCGGTTCTATAATTCAGGGGCTTCTCCTTGAGATACGAAAGTATCTCCGCCCTCCAGACATGAAGCAGCGGTCTCACCAGCTTCACCTTCGAGCCCGGTGATATGGTTCGCAGCGGCCTTATGCCGCCCAGCCCCAGAAGACCCGTGCCCCTTATGATGCGATGCAGCACGGTCTCCGCATTATCGTCGGCCGTATGACCCACGGCCACGTGTGTGGCCGAAACCTCCCGGGCCAACTCCTCAAAGAACTCATACCTTGCCCTCCTGGCCGCCGTCTCTATGGAACATCTCTCACGGGACGACAACCCACTTACGTCCACCTCCTTCACGGCACACTCAAGGCCCAGCGACCCGGCCAGGCCTCGCACAAAGCGCTCGTCCTCCCGGGATTCCCCGCCGCGGAGCATGTGGTTGACGTGGGCCACATGCAGCCCGCAACCCCACCCCGTTGATTTATTTAATTCCATAAGCACACTCAGCAGTGCTACTGAATCAGGCCCCCCGGAGACCCCGACTACGACACCGTCCCCCGGCTCCAACAGGCCGTAGTGTCTAATCGTATCTCTTACCCGATTTTCTAACTCTACAGTTTTCACGCCCAAAACCTCCCGCAAAGTGGACTATAACCCCGGGGAGGACGCAAGTCAAGGCCAAGTCAGGGCCATGCCGTGACAAAGAACCTATTTGACTTCAAGCACTTACGACTTAGAATAGTGTCCGGGACAAATTGCCCGGAGGTCCTTGTAAGGAACCTGCCTGAGGCATTGACCGAATAATTATTATTAAGAAAAAGATGTTGGGGCATTTATCTTCACCAGCAGGTCCGGCGGGTCGCAGGCCCTGAATTTTTAACTTTTTCCGTACAAGCGTGGAGGATATAATCATGGAAATGGAGATTTGTGGATATCCATCTACGGTTTCAACGAATGGTTTGAAAGTGGGGCCATAGAGCCCACAGATGTGTTTGGCTCCCAATTCCTTGAGACACTACAGGGAGCCGTGAGAAATTAACCATGCGTAAGGTAACGACAATACTGCTATTAACGGCCATAAGCATGTTCATGTGCAGTCCGTCCGTCCATGCCAAGCATGACATTACCAAAGACGACGCCATAGAACATTTCAACAAGGGCAATAAATTCTACAGCGCCGGCAAATATGACAATGCAATCGTAGAGTTCAACAAGGCCCTTGAACACAACGCCAATGACGCCTCTTCACTTTTTGGCCTGGGCAACTCCTACTTTCTCAAGAAGAATTACAAAAAGGCACTGGAGCACTACAATAAAGTGACCGCAATAAAACCAGACTACGCCAAAGTGCATTACGCCATGGGCCTGGCCCACCGAAGGCTGGGCAATAAGGATGAGGCGAAGAAGGAGTTTGAGAATTACAACACCTTAAGCAAGGGAGGAAAATCCCGCACGGCAAAAAAGGCAGGCAAGAAAGTCCGTCGTAAGGCAACCCGGGCCAAAGAAGAGGAGACGGAGGAAAGCAGGCAGCTTGAAGGCAGGAAATGGGAAAAGAAGCCTGCGGACAGGAAACTTGAAAGCAGGAAATGGGAGGACAAGCCTGCGGGCAGAAAACTTGAATCCAGGGCTTGGGACAAAAAACCGGGAGACAGACAACTGGAAAGCAGGGCGTGGACGGAAGATGGCTCTCGCACATCAAAGGATGGAGCGGAAAAGGAACGCCGTGACAAAAAGATAGCAGAAAAGGAAAGAAAAAGGATAGAGAAAGCGGCCGAAAAGCGATTTAAAAGGAAGGCCGCCAAAAAAGAGAAGTCTAAAAAAGAGGCGGCCAAGAAAAAGAAGGAAAAAAGGGGGGGTCTGAAAGCCATATGGAACAGCTCACCTGTAGGCAAGATATTTGTGGGCCTCGTCGCATACACGCTTGTGGCACAGGTCTGGATAGCCCTCGTCGTACTGGTCTGCTTAATCTTCCTATGGAGGAGACGGCGGTAACCATAAGCATGCGAAACGATAGGTGCCCGCCAAGCCGTCCGGCATCCTTTTAATGCCATAAAATCCCACAGAATATGGTATTATAACAAAGCAACGAAATGACCCGATTACAAAAGCGCCGTAAGGCCATGGACACAAATTGTGGACATAAAGGAGCGGTGATATGGCAGAGGTAACCATATACGGGAAGGATGACTGTCCTTACACAACTGGCGCAAGAGACGACTACGCCGGGCGCGGCTTTTCCGTAAACTATATAAACGTAAAAGAGGAACCGCAGGCGATGAGCCGGATGTTGGAGCTTTCCTCTGGCCGAAGGGAGGTGCCGGTCATCGTGGAAGGAGAGAAGGTAACCGTCGGTTTTGGGGGCACCTGAGGGGTCTAGAGACCCTGCCGGTAGGTTACCGGCAACTGGAGGCATTGGGGCCCGCCAAAGACAGTATTTACCAGACACGGCGGGGGAGGGAAACGATACATGAAAGAAGAAGTTGCCCCGGTACGGGAGGCCGCCGGGAGACCCGCAGAAAAATTCCAACTGCGGCTTTTATTCTGGGAAACAACCGCCGCATGTAACCTTGAGTGCATCCACTGCCGCAGGCTGGACGTCATGAAGGAATTGGCCAAGGACGACCTCAGCACCGAGGAGGCGTTCTCTTTTATAGACAACCTGGCAACCCTGGGCAGCCCGATACTGGTCCTGAGTGGCGGAGAACCCCTCTACCGTCCCGACATCTTCGAAATAGGCCGCTACGCGAGGTCCAGGGGTCTCAAGCTGGCCCTTGCGACCAACGGCACACTGGTTGATGAGCCCATTGCAAGGCAGATTGTAGACGCCGGGGTGCAGCGTGTAGCCATCAGCTTTGACGGCGCGGACGCAAAGACACATGACGAATTCCGAAAACTCCCCGGCTCGTTTGACCGGGCCACCGAGGGCTTTAAACACCTCAAAAAGCTCGGCATGAGCATGCAGGTAAACTCCACCATCGCAAAGCACAACGTCCACCAGCTCAGGGACATCTATAACCTGGCCGTCTCGCTTGGCGCAGACGCGCTTCATATATTTATGCTGGTGCCCGTGGGCTGTGGAGTAGAGATTGCCGAAGACATGATGCTGAGCGCCGAAAAGTATGAAGAAAGCCTGCACCTGTTCTACGACCTGGCAAGGGAGGCGAAGATTCAGACAAAGGCCACCTGTGCGCCACACTATTTCAGGATCGTAAGGGAGAAGGCGGCGGAGCTGGGGATGCCCAACGACCCTTCTATGACACCTGGGGGCAGACACTCAGGCGGTGGACACCCGGGAGGGCATCCGGGCGGTGGACACCCAGGTGGTGGACATCCCGGCAGCGCGCCGGGGGCAATGGCAGCCATAACCAGGGGGTGTCTTGCGGGAACCGGCGTATGTTTTGTGTCGCACAAGGGGGAGGTTTTCCCCTGCGGGTATCTCCCCGTCACCTCAGGCAACGTGCGCACAGAGAACCTTGTGGATATTTGGCACAACTCAAAGGTCTTCGCCCGGATGCGCAACGTGGACCTGCTCGGTGGAAAATGCGGGGCCTGCGAATATAAAAAGATATGTGAGGGCTGCCGCGCGAGGGCGTTCTATGAGACCGGAGATTATATGGCAGAGGAACCTTATTGCATATACACCCCAAAGGCCCTGAGAAAGAAAGGTTAATCAAAAGAAGGGGGTCCGCATGAGGGGTTGTGTCCCGGTTACCCTTCCACTACTCCTGCTGCTTTCACAGAAACCGGCCATGGCGGGGAGAGAGATTTTTTTCAATCTATCATCTATCCAAGACAAGGTGGAAATATATTGCAAAAGACAGCCGCGCTGAGACGTTACAGGGACAATGCGCTTAAGACCGGTTATGTCTTCTTCAATGCCAAGGCCCTTATGACGGCAGCCAAGTTGGACATATTCAATCACATCGGTACGGGCAGTAAATCGCCGGATGAACTGGCAAGCTCCATGGGCGCCAGCAGCCACGGGACCAGGCTCCTTCTGGATGCCCTGGCCGGCATGGGTTACGTTAACAAAAAAGGGGGGCGCTACTCTAACACCCGCTGTGGCCGGGAGGTGTTCCTTGAGGGAAAAGATTACTATATCGGGGACATACTCCGCTTTCACGAGACCATGTGGGCGGGCTGGAGCGGCCTGGAGAAATCCATCCGAACCGGAAGACCCGCGCAACGGCACGACATGTTTCAGGAAGACAAGGAGGAAACCCGTACGTTCATCATGGCCATGCACAACACCGCAATGGGCCACGCAGAGGATTTGGCCTCTCTCATGGACCTGAACGGGGCCAGAACACTCCTCGACGTAGGCGGCGGTCCCGGCACCTACTCTATATTCTTCTGTAAGGCCAACCCGCGGCTGAAGGCAACTATTTTTGACCTGCCCGGCACCCTGGAGGTAACGAAGGACGTTGTTTCCAGATACAAAATGTCCCGCAGGGTCACCCTGCAGGAAGGCGATTACAATGAGCAACTGCCAAAGGGCTTTGACACGGCATTCCTTTCCCATATCATCCACAGTGAAGGGCCGGAGGCCAATGCCGCTCTAATGAAGAGGATTTATGACACCCTGAACCCCGGTGGGAAGATAATAATCCAGGATTTTATATTAAAAGAGGATAAGACTCAACCCGGTTTTGCCTCTACCTTCGCCCTCTGTATGCTCGTTTTCACGGAGGAAGGCAGGACGTACTCTTTCGAAGAGATAAAGGCCTGGCTGAAGGACGCGGGTTTTAAGTCTGTTAAGTGGTCTCGACGTTCGCTGCCCCGTGACATCTCCGTCGTAACGGCGCAGCGCAGCTAAAGCCATCTAATAAACAAAGAAAAGGGAATCAACATGATAAAAAGTATCCTTGCACCACTTGACGGGTCTGAGGCGTCATTTTCCGCCCTTGCAAACGCCGTTGCGCTGGGGAAGGCTGCCGGGGCCGAGGTGCGCGGCCTTTTTGTGGTGGACAAGTGGCGTTTCGTTTACGTCCCCACCTCGACGGCCATCGCCGGGGCAATAGGCGCGGCGCCGACCACCAACGTACCGCTGCCTCCTGAAGAGCTGGTTGAGGAAGAAAACCGTGCCGCGCTGGAGGAAAAAGGGATTAAGAATTGCTTTGACACCGAGTGCAAGGCCCAGGGCGTTAAAGGCACGTTTAAGGTGGTTCGTGGCGAGGTGGGTGAGCTGATAATCGAGGCGGCCAGGACGGTGGACCTGGTGGTTATCGGCCGTCGCGGTAAACACACCCGGAAGCCCGAGGCGCACACCCCCGGCTCGATAACCCTGGCCCTGCTCCACAAATCTGCGAGACCGGTCATGGTAGTGCCCGAGGGCACCCGGCGTGGCACACACATACTCGTCGCATACGACGGCAGCGAGGCCTCTCAACGGGCCATAGAGGCCGGGGCAATGATCGCCGAGCTGCAGGCCTCAAAGACTATAGACGTCCTTACCGTAGTCGACAACCCGGAGGATGCGGCCGAACCCCAGCGGGAGGCCGGAGAATACCTGACTCCGCACGGGCTTAAGGCGTCCTTTTTCATGGAGTCCGGAAGGCCATGGGAGGCCATCTCGGCACACGCAGGTAAGACAGACGCCGGGCTTATCGTGATGGGCGCCTTTGGGATGAACCGCATCAAGGAGTTGATTTTTGGAAGCACTACCCTGAACGTACTCGAGAATGCGAAATGTCCCATTCTGCTCGTGGCGTAACTGCCGCAGCCGCTATACACCTAAGTTACATACACCGTCCATCTTATGAAAGCCTTGACACAAACAACGTAAACTGTTTTAATTCTTGCTTCAAAAGCTTTAAGTCATAAATCCAGACAATCACCAGACACCGGGATTTCTTAATGAACATACTACTTCTAAGTATGCCGGATTCTTTTCCCTTCCTGTTGCAGTGGGGCGTAAAGGTCCCATGCCTCGGCCTGACATCGATCGCCACCAACCTCTCTGAAGGCCACAACGTTTATGTGGGAGACCTGTGCACTAAGAGAGACGACGTGCCGGGGGCCGTCAGGGACGCAATAGAGGAGTATAAACCCCATCTTGTGGGGATTTCCTCAATGACCTTCCAGTACAACACCGCCAAGAAGATAGCACGGCTCATAAAGGGCATGAATAAGGACATAAAACTGGCCCTGGGCGGCTACCATGCCACACTCATGTCCCCGGAACTCAAGACCGAAGATGACAGCAAGTTATTCGATTTCTCCGGCGAGGACGGCCGGCTGTTCGACTTCGTGGTAAGGGGTGAGGGAGAGGTCAACTTCCGTGAGCTTGTAGACGCCATGGACGGGGGGAACAAGGACTTTAATTCCATCATGGGGCTGTCATACAGGTCCAACGGCGAGTGGCACCATAACGCCCAAAGACCCCTTCTGGACGTAAAGACCATAAAATTGGCCAAAAGGTCAACGAGGATATGGAATGACTACAGCTACTGGGGCTACAACTTTGACACCACTGAGAGTTCCAGGGGCTGCACCTTTACCTGCAACTTCTGCAGCATGCAACACATGTACGGCACCTCATTCAGGACCTTTGACATCTCAAGGGTGATGGAGGACCTTGAAGACGTCAAGAGCGTGAAGGGCAATATCGTCCTGTTTATAGACGACAACATCACCCTGAACCCGAAAAGATTTTTGGAAATCTGCGAGGCGATGATTAAGGAAAAACATAATGACATTTACTACTGGGCGCAGGTGAGCTCCAAGGGTATCGCCTCCGTGCCGGAACTCTCAAAGGCCATGAAGGCCGCCGGTTTTAAGATGGTCTTCCTGGGGATAGAGAACGTCTCAAAGCGCAACCTTGAGCAGCTCAACAAGGGAGACATATTAGAATACAGCAAGAAGGCCATAAAATACCTCCATGACGCCGGGTTAATCGTAATCGGCGGGATGATCGTCGGCAACCCTGAGGACACAGTCGCGGACCTTGAGGAGAACTTCGAATTCTTTAAAGACCAGGGCATAGACGTATACTTCGACCAGATACTGACCCCGTACCCTAAGACAGGGATAAGGGAAGAACTCATGAAGGCCGGCCTTGTCACAAATCCTTACGATTTCACGAAATATAACGGATATTGGACCAATGTAAGGACAAAACACCTCTCGGAAGACGAGCTCTCCTTTCTCAGATGGAAGTTGCACCGCGACTACTTCGTGCTCGCCAGTCCCTCACCCCTGTACAGAAAATATATGGGAGCAGGCTACTACTACAGGAACTACAAAATCTTCAGAAAGAGGCTGGGCGCCTGGTGGAACACAGAACGGAAGGTTTACGAGCAGGAGATGGAGAAATACCGGAAGGTAAACGAATTTTTGTAGTTGGCCATCTGGGGAAACATTCGCGCAAATACCAACAAAACGATACATCTCAAAATTGAAAGACTTTACTTGAGGACCGAGACATCATGAATGTACTCCTTCTAAGTATGCCGGACTTTATCCCGCTTATATTCAGAAAGAATATAAAGGTACCCAACCTCGGCATGACGTCGGTGGCCTCCAACGTTTCTGAAGGCCACAACGTCTACGTGGGAGACCTCTGCACCAGAAGAGACGACATACCCGGGGCCGTCCGTGACGCAATAGATAAGTATAAACCTGACCTTGTGGGCCTGTCATCAATGACCTTTCAGTACATCACCGCCAAGAAGATTGCGCGCCTCGTAAGGGGTATGAACAAGGACATCAAACTGGCCCTGGGCGGCTACCACGCCTCGCTCATGTCCCCGGAAACCAGAAGCGATGACGACAGTAAACTATTCGACTTCTCCGGCGAGGACGGCCGACTATTCGACTTCATGATAAGGGGCGAGGGTGAAGAAACCTTCCGCGAGCTGATAGACACCCTGGACGGGGGGCGCAAGGACTTTGATTCCATCCTGGGGTTGTCGTTCAGGAGTAACGGCGAGTGGCGCCACAACGACCGAAGGCCCCTTCTCGACGTAAGGGCCATAAAACCGCCAGACAGATCGAAGAGGATATGGAAGGACTACAATGCTTTTTTCCACAAATTTGATGTCGTCGAGAGCTCAAGGGGCTGCACCTTTACCTGCAACTTCTGCAGCATACACCACATGTACGGTACCACCTTCAGGACCTACGACATCTCCAGGGTGATAGAAGACCTCGAAGACATCCGGAAGGCGGGGGGCAACATGGTGGGATTCATAGACGACAACATTACCCTGAACCCGAAAAGGTTTACGGAACTCTGCCGGGCAATAACCAGAGAAGGCTATAACGACATGAACTACTGGGCCCAGGTAAGCTGCAAGGGTATCGCCTCCACGCCCGAACTCTCAAAGGCCATGCGTGACGCAGGATTCATGGTTGTCTTCCTGGGTATAGAGAGCGCCTCAAAGCGCACCCTGGAGCGGCTCAACAAGGGAGACATATTAGAATACAGCAAGAAAGCCATAAAATACCTCCATGACGCCAATATATTAATAATCGGTGGGATGATCGTCGGAAACCCTGACGATACATGCGAGGATGTCAGGGAAAACTACGAGTTCTTCAGGGAATACGGCGTAGATGCCTACCTGGACCAGATGCTGACCCCATACCCCAAAACGGGGATAAGGAAAGAACTTATGGATGCCGGCCTCGTGACAAACCCCTACGATTTCGCAAAATACAACGGATTCTGGGTCAATGTCAGGACAAAACACATCCCGGCAGATGAGCTCTCCTTTCTCAGATGGAAGCTCCACCGTGAATTTTTCCTGATGGCGGAACCATCACCCATATACCGGAAACTGATGGGCCCGGGCTATTACTACAGGAAGTATAAGATCTTCAGGAAGAAGCTGGATGTCTGGTGGAAGACGGAAAGGAAGGCATACGAAGAGGACATGGAGAAGTTCCGCAAGGTAAACGAATACCTGTAGCCCCCATGCCTTTTTAATTGACTGTCTCTACCTCGCACTCACACTCAAGCGCAAGGGCCTGGGATATCCGGCTCTTATCCCTGTAGATGGTTATCCCCTTGCATCTGCTCTCGTAGGCAAGCATAAACGTCTTTTCCACCTCCTTCTTTGACGTGGCGGAAGAGAAATTTATGGTCTTCGATACCGCATTGTCCGTGTACTTCTGAAACGCCGCCTGCATCCTGACGTGCCACTCCGCGGGGATGTCCCTGGCGGTCACAAAGACCCGTTTTGTCCCGTCGGGTATGTAAGGGATAGACTGGATGGAACCCTCTTTTGAGATTTCTTCCATAAGCCTGTCGGAGTAAAACCCCTCCCGGTGCGCCGTCTCAACAAACAAATCGTAGACCTCAGGGATAAACTCCTCGTCCAGGATGCGCCTGCCGAAGGAAAAGGCGAATATCGGCTCTATACCGCTGGAGCAACCGGCTATGATGCTGATGGTGCCGGTCGGGGCGATAGTGGTGCGGGAGACGTTTCTGTAGCGGGGCCCGCCCGCTTTATCGTATATACTCCGCGAGAAGTTGGGGAATACACCCCGCTTTTCCGCCCGCTCGATTGACGCGGCGTTGGCCTCACCGGAGAAGAACTTCATCAACTCCTCAGCCGCACCAAGGGCCTCTTCAGAATCATAAGGAATGCCCATCTTCACCAGCATGTCGGCAAAGCCCATGACACCAAGCCCTATCTTCCTGTTGCCCTTGCTCATCTCCTCAACCTGCGGCAGCGGATACTTATTTACGTCTATGACGTTGTCAAGGAAGTACAGCCCCCATCTTATAACTTCCCTGAGCCTGTCCCAGTCAACTCCGGGTCTTTTACCGTCACCGTCCTTCAACATCCCGGAGAGATTCACCGAACCCAGCACGCAGGACTCGTACGGCAGGAGCGGTTGCTCGCCGCACGGGTTTGTGCTCTCTATTGCGCCCAGCTCAGGGGTAGGGTTAGAGGCGTTTATGGTATCAAGGAAGAGTATCCCCGGCTCGCCCGTCTTCCACGCCTCCTCCACAAGCCTGTCAAAGACCTCTCTGGCCCTGAGCTTCTTCACCGTCTTCCCCGTGCGGGGATTAATGAGCCCATATTCCCCGTCATCCTCCACCGCCTTCATGAAGGCATCCGTCACACCCACAGAGACGTTGAAGTTGGTAAGGACTCCCTGACGGTTCTTACAATCTATGAATTCCAGTATGTCGGGGTGTGTAACGTGGAGGACGGCCATGTTGGCGCCCCGGCGGAATCCGCCCTGGTTAATGACCTCCGTGGCCTCGTTGAATATCCTGATAAAGGAGACCGGGCCGCTGGCGGGCCCCCCTGAGGTGCTGACTATATCATTCTTCGGCCTGAGTCTGGAAAAGGAAAACCCCGTCCCCCCTCCGCTCTGGTGGATGAGGGCGGAAAACTTTACCATGTCGAATATATGCTCGATAGAATCCTCCACGGGCAGCACAAAACACGCCGCCAACTGCTGGAGCCTCCTGCCGGCGTTCATAAGCGTGGGCGAGTTGGGCAGGAACTCGAGCCTCGACATCATACCGTAAAAGGCCGCTTCAGCCTCCCGGGGGTCCTCCCCGTAAAGGGCGTTCGCGCCGGCCGCATTGCGGGCCACCCGCCTGAACATCTCCTCCGGAGACTCTATACAGCGGCCCTGCCCGTCCTTCCTCAGGTACCTCTTCTTTAGTATCAGCAGACCTGTTGGAGATAGTTCTATTTTCTCGGACTTTTTTCCCATAACACGATTCTCACACAACCCTCAACTACATAGTGTAGCGATGCCGGATATAAATGTCTATATGTTGTATGCTTGAAAATGCAACGGACAAAGACACGAGGGTTTTCCAAGGAAGACGTCGCTCTATCTGAGAAATGATAAGGAGAGGTAAGGGTAAGGTGGGTTCTCAAGTAAAGAGGTTATTTGAGGCCGTATTTGTCGAGCTTTCTGTAGAGTGTGCGCTCGCCTATGCCAAGGAGTTTGGCAGATACGCCTCTGTTGCCCTTGGCTGAGGCCAGCGTGTTTTTTATAAGGTCTCGTTCCATCTCCTCAAGAGACATTCCCGCCAGCGGTTCCTGCTGGCACACCTTCCCCGCGTCATCCGGAAAAACGTGGCCGGGGATATCTTCCACACCAAGGGTGTCACCTTGCGCCAGCACCACCATACTCTCGATACAATTTTTTAGTTCTCTTACGTTGCCGGGCCAGGAGTACTGGAGAAATCTCTTTCTAACCTCAGGTGTCAGGGAATATACCTGTTTACCATACGTCCGCGAATATTCTTTAATAAAGGCCTCTGCCAGGTGGGGTATATCTTCTTTACGCTCCCTCAGGGGCGGCAACTTGAGACAGACTACGTTGAGCCTGAAATACAGGTCCTCTCTAAACTTCTTCTCCTTCAACAGTCCCTCAAGGTTCTGATTGGTAGCGGCGATTATTCTGACGTCAACGAGAACCGGCTCGTTGCTGCCGACTTTGATAACCTTTCCGTCATCCACGATTCTGAGGAGTTTTGCCTGTGCCGAAAGGGGCATGTCTCCTATCTCGTCCAGGAAGAGCGTCCCGCCATGAGCGTACTCAAACTTCCCCTTCCTCCTGGCCACGGCCCCGGTAAACGCGCCACGTTCATGGCCAAATAGTTCGCTCTCCAGAAGCCCCTCGGGAATGGCAGCAGAATTCAGCGCCACAAAGACACTGTTCCTCCTGGGACTGCAATTATGAATGGCCCTGGCTATGAGTTCCTTCCCGGTACCGCTTTCACCCGTGATAAGAACAGTCGCATTCGTCGAGGCGATCCGCCTTACAACGCCCAAAGTGCGCTCCATGCTGGCACATTTCCCGATAATGCCGGGAAGACCGCTCGCATGTCTTTGGCCTGGTTTGGCCCCCCCTCCTTCAGCCTCATTTCTTGCAACAGACTGCTTCTTAACTATTTCATCCGCAACCATTCTGAGTTGATGGATATTAACCGGCTTACTGAGAAACGTAACCGCACCGTTTTGCATGGCCTTAACGGCCGTCTCCACGGTGCCGTATCCGGTAACCATGACGACACGGACGTCGGGAACGTGTTCCCTGGCCGCCCTGAGTATCTCCATGCCGTCCACGTCTCTCATTACAAGGTCGGTTACCACTATGTCTATATCTTCCTGCCGCAGGTGGCCGAGAGCCTCCCGTCCCCCTGTAGCCACAACGCATTTGTAGCCCACCTTCTCCAGGCTCTCCGCGGTAGCCCTTGCGTGCGCGGCCTCATCGTCAACGACTAATATCCTGGCCTTATATCCCATAGAACCTCTTAACAACTCCTCCTCAAGGGCAACTGGACGATGAAACTACTCCCCTTACCCTCTTCACTATTAACAGATACCGTACCACCGTGTTCTTCGACAATACGCTCGACAGTAGGCAGACCGAGCCCCGTCCCGTTATTTTTCGTGGAATAGTAGACCTCAAATATTTTCCCGAAGTCCGTACTGCGGATACCGCTCCCGGTGTCGGTCACCTCAATCTGAAGGCTGTCGTTCTTGCGCGCGGTGCGTATGGAAAGTTTACCCCCTCCAGACATCGCCTGCTGGGCGTTAATCATCATGTTCAGAAGCGCCTGTTTTATCAAATTCGCATCCAACTTCACAGGCGGTATGGAAGTTTCATAACACCTGTCTATGACAATATTGTTCCTTCTGGCCTCGGGGGCAATAAAATCAACCACCTCGTCCACCACTTTGTTCACGTCGTGTTCCGCAAACCTCGGACGCTCTTCATGTGCAAAGCGCAGGAAGTCGCTCACAACCTCCTCTAACCTTTGCACCTCTCGCTGAAGGTCCTGAACCTTTTTCTTTACAACCTCTCCACGGTTGTTTGTGCCGTCACCGACCTCTTCTTCGAGTAGCTGCAGATTAACACTCAGTATGCTCAGGGGATTCCTAATCTCGTGCGCTAGCCCGAGGGCCAGAGTGTCGAGAGATGGAGGTGGATGACGCAATTTCTTTCCGGTTTTAAGTATATTACTCTTAAGACTTCTTCTTCGGTAAAGGACGTAAGAAAACGCCGCTACCGTTATTATAACAGCTACGATGAAGAAACTTTTATCCATCACATACGTGCCTATGTAAGGCTTGAGCAAGGGGGTATTCTTTGGCAATTAATACCCCCTGGCTCATCTAACAAACAGAAGATACTACGACGCTACCCTGGTAACGTTCTGGGCCTGAAGTCCTTTGTCACTATCTATAAGGTCAAACTCTACGTTCTCGCCATCTTCAAGGGTCCTGAAACCATCTCCATTGATGCTAGAATAATGAACAAAAACGTCTTTGCCCCCTTCGTGTTCGATGAAACCAAATCCTTTTTTTGCATCAAACCACTTTACCTTACCGGTGACCCTTGTAGCCATTCTAATCTCCTTAATTCTTGAAAATATCAAAAATAACAAAAATTAAAAGACCATAAGCAAAAAGACCTGCCTCCCTTTATATTTTCGCACCTCCTGTATAGAAATAGTTAAAAACGGTTTAAAACAAGAAGAACCCCCCTGGTCGGGTCTGTCAGCTTACAGAAGTACTGGCTTCCCGCTCTTTCAATATTGCCTTCCTCGAAAGCCTTATACGTTTCTGGTCATCGATTCCGATGACCTTCACCTCTATCTCCTGCCCTACCTTCAGCACGTCGTCAACCTTTCCAACATATTCGTCTGACATCTCAGATATATGAAGGAGTCCGTCCTGACCGGGAAGGACTTCCACAAACGCACCGTATTCTTTTATGGAAGAAACCTTCCCCTGGTAGATCTTCCCTACCTGCACCTCTTCCGTTATTTTCTCGATGGTCTCTCTTGCCGTCTCGGCGGCCTCCGCTGATACGGATGATATGGTCACGGTGCCGTCATTTTCTATCTCCACTCTGGCGCCCGTCTCTTCCTGGATTTTCTTGACGACCTTGCCGCCCGGGCCTATCACGGCGCCAATCTTATCCGGATTTATCTTTATCCGCAACAGTCTCGGCGCATGCTCGGAAATCTCTTCTCTGGGACTGTCCAGGACCTTCAACATCTCTTTAAGTATGTGAATCCTGCCCTCTTTCGCCTGCTCCAGGGCCTTCTTCATTACGTCTTCATCGAGCCAGGGTATCTTTAAGTCCATCTGAAGGGCGGTGATACCCCTCTGCGTTCCGGCCACCTTGAAGTCCATGTCGCCAAAATGGTCCTCCGTGCCCAGGATGTCGGAAAGGATGCGCACTTCGTCACCCTCCTTTGCCAGCCCCATAGCTATCCCCGCCACAGGGTCCTTTATCGGCACGCCCGCATCCATCAAACAAAGCGTGCCACCACATACGCTGGCCATAGATGAAGAGCCATTGGACTCCAGTACGTCTGACACCACGCGGACGGTGTAAGAGAATTTCTCATGGTCGGGCATCACGGCCTCTAGCGCGGCCTCCGCCAGGTTGCCGTGGCCGATCTCTCTCCTGGATACGGAGAAGACGTTTTTCACCTCTCCCACGCTGAACGGGGGGAAATTATAGTGGAGCATAAACTTCTTTGTATACGGCTCATCCAGCCCGTCTACCTTCTGCTCATCCATAGAAGTGCCAAGAGTAACCACCACCAGGGCCTGCGTCTCTCCCCGCGTAAACAGCGCCGAACCATGGGTCATGGGAAGAACACCCACCTCACAGGTAATGGGCCTTATCTCATCAAGCCCCCGGCCGTCCACCCTCTTGTTCTCGTTTATTATCTGTTCCCTGACGGCCTTACACTCCATCTCGTCGAATAACTCACTTATCTCTGTTCCCGTAATCCTGGCGTCGTCACCCTGAGAGTATTTTTCTACGATGGCATTCTGTATCTCGCCCAGCGCATCATCTCTTGCGTGCTTTCCCGGTGTCAGGCTCTTCTCCTTCACCTGGTCATAGGCCTCTTCCCAGATGGCTTTATGGATTTCTTCGTCTTTTTCAGGCTCGGCCATCACCTGCTGCTTCTCTTTGCCACACAGGTCTATCAGTTCTTTCTGCAACTGCACTATGTCCTTAACCCCCAGCTCGGCAAAGACAAGCGCCTGCAGAATGTCTTCTTCAGACATCTCCTTCGCCCCCGCCTCCACCATCAGCATGCCGTCCTCCGTTCCTGAAAGTACCAGGTTCAGGTCGCTGGACTGGAGTTCCTCGCTAGTGGGGTTTAAGACAAACTCTCCGTTTACTCTCCCCACCCTGACTGAACCCACCGGGCCAGAAAAGGGGATTGAGGAGACACAAAGGGCGGCAGAGGCGCCTATCATTGCCAATATGTCCGGATTGTTTTCTTTATCCACGGAAAGTACAACACCCATTACTTGTAAGTCCTTGCGGTATGTCTTAGGAAACAGCGGTCTTGTCGGCCTGTCTATCATCCTCATGGTAAGTATCTCTTTTGCGCTGGGCCTTCCTTCCCTTTTATAGAAACCCCCGGGAAACTTTCCCGCCGCATAGGTCCTCTCCCTGTAATCAACGGTAAGGGGCAAAAAATCGATATCTCTTTCCCGCCCGGACACCGCGGTCACCAGGACTACGGTACCACCATATTTAACTACAACTGCACCGTCCGCCTGCTTGGCCATCCTGTTCGATTCAATACTCAGCGTTCTGCCACCTATAGACTTTTCCACCTTGTGTATAGCCATATTTTCTCTTCTTCCTACCCTTTCTTCCTACCTGTCTTCACTTGACAAAAAAATACTTCACATTAATTAACTAAAGGCTCTTTTCGCGAATTCCCAGCTTGCTGATTACCTGCTTATATCTCTCTTTATTCTTCTTACCGAGGTATTTCAGGAGAGAAGACCGCCTGCCAACCATTTGCAGGAGTCCCCTGCGAGAGGTGTGGTCTTTCTTATGGTCTTTGAGGTGGCCGCTCAAATGGTTTATACGAGCGGTAAGGATGGCAATCTGAACCTCTGGGGAGCCTGTGTCGTCCGGGTGAGTCTTAAGGTCCTTAATTACTTCCGCCTTACGTTCCTTATCAATTCCCATCAACTGTATCCTTCAAGATGCCTTCACTAAAAGTATGGGATTTTACGGGTTATGCCCCTCTTTTGCAATAGAAAAATATTATCGAGATGCGATCTCAGCGACCACAGCCCTCGTGGAATCTTCCGCCCGCCGCCTCTCCGGTGCCAAAAACGTCGCGACAAGAAAACGGCCCGTGTGGTACGCAGTGGAGTAACGCCCGTTTTTGTCCTCAAAGCACTGAAGCTTGCCCTCGAGCAAGGGGCTTTCACCCCAGGAACTTCTCAGTTTAACGAAGTTCTTCCACGCCTGGCGAGCACTCTCCGTGTTGGGGTACTCTGCAACCATGAGCTTCATCGTGGGCAGGTCCTTCCCGGACTCATATTCCGCAACTACAGCATCGGTCTCGCCGTCCAGGCCAAAGACGTTCTCTTCTATAACCTCGTCACTTATATAGATGTTGTCAAGAATTATACTGCTGTGAAAGAACTTAGTTCGCCCCTGAAGCAACCCCTCACCCGGTAAATAGTCCAAAAGCGCAGGCCGTGCGGACTCGCCGTGGGGCAACCTCTCAAGGATCGCCACGGCAATATGAACCACCTGCTCCAGATCCACGTCGCTTGAGCCGGGTTCAAGACGGATATAGTGCCTGCCCTTCCACACCCAGACGTAATTCTCGAACACAGTACCCTCGTCCCCAAGGTAGTACCTCTCTCCCGACCTGTCGTAGCTATACGCCCCGAACGCGTCATCGCTTGAGCCAAACGTCCACAACTCAACCAGCACCTCCCTGCCCTCCGGGTCTCCATAACGTGTCACACTCACCTCCCGGTAAGAATACGTGCGGTAGGGCTCGGCCGCGCCGTCTATATACTCATAAAGGCCGTCTTCCCCTGCATACACACTGGCCTCTGAAAGCATCTTCCATCCACCTATCACCCGCGGAAATAAACCCTCCGCCGCCGAGGCAACCGGCATCTCAAATCTTACGGCTAACTGCGGCTGCATACCTTCAACAACGATGGCCGCCTTGCCCACAACGGGACAGGCATACTCGCAGAAACCACACCCGTTGCAAACCTCTTCCCTCACGAACGGCCGCATTATCTCACGGCCCTCCCCGTCAGTGTACGTATTAAAATGAATCGCCTTGGAGGGTACCGGACATACCTCTTCACACACGCCGCAGTTAACGTCGTGCCAGTCCTTCTTGAGGGCGGGCAGTCCCGCATAACCCACCCAGGGTATGCAGCGACTCCAGTCTATACGCGCCTTGCCTATGGCCGTCTTCTGCTTCTCCGGCAGCTCCAGCGGTTCTATGGCGCCCGAGGGACACACGTGGCTGCACAGGGTACAGGTATACTCACAGTGCCCTATCCTGGGTATCAGCCTGGGCGTCCACGCCGCCTCCAGACCGGCCTCCATCAGCGTGGGATGCAGTCCGTTCGTCTTGCACACCTTCATGCACTCCCCGCAACTGACACACCTTGCCAGAAATTCCTCCTCACCCACAGAGCCGGGCGGGCGGATGACCCCGTGTCCCTTGCCGGACCTCCAGGGGAAATTGAACCCCAGCATCGGTACGGCGGCAATACCGGCAAAACAGGCTGTAACCAGACCCCTCTTTGAGAGGTCCACCTCACGGAGCTGGGGGACACCACCGCCCCTGAATCGTATTGCATCGCTGGGGCATACCTCCTGACAGTCCATGCAGAGTATGCATTCCCCCGCCTGAGTGGCCCTTCCTTCCTCTGTTATACACCCCATCCTGCATCCCTTTTCACACAGACCGCATACCTCACAGTCCTCCCGCACCCTCCTCTGCCAGTGGGCCCCCACAGACGCCAGCGCCAGCAACGCACCCATCGGACAGAGGTTCCTGCACCAGTACCGTCTGAAGACCAGCCCGAAAGAAACAATGGCCAGGAAAATGACCAGGAAGGCCGAATGGTTGCGGAAGAAGGGTTCGCGTTCCACAAAAAGCATTTTATCTGAAAGCTCGTGCGCGGGCGCGGCCAATGCGCCCACGACAGGCAGTCCATACATAAAATCGAAGATACCCGAGGAAAGCGCCACAACGTATGGATGGACCAGGACGGAATAGACGTTCGTCGCCAGGCTCAGCGGGTCAAACCATCCCACTATCTGCCTGCTCAGAAAGAGGCTGAGCAGGAGGAAGGCCAGCAGATAATATTTAAGCCGCTTGCCGTTATAGGGCGTCCACCCAGCCTTAGGCTCATCAGTCCGCGACCCCTTAAAAATCTTGTCCGTGAGGTCTATCGTGGTGCCGAACGGGCAGACCCACCCGCAGAAGAACCGCCCCATAACCAGGGTCATGGCAATAAGTACCAGCGCGGGCCAGTACTGGGTTACGAGCTCCCCGGCGGCTACGCTCACCCCCAGGCCGGAGAGGGGACTGAGGCGCAGGAATATATTCCCGTCGGAAAAATCGGCAGAGGTCAGCGGGTCCAGATATATTAAGAGTATTAGAAACACCGCGAGACTGAGGGCCTGTGACCACTTCCGCAGTTTATACGCCCGGAAAGGTTTCTTTTTTTCCTGTGACATTTGTCCTACCAGCATATCACCTTATCGGAGTCAAAGATGAGCTTAATCATCTCATCATAATCAATCGAAGGATACGGCAACTCTACGGCCCGGGCCGCGGCGTCGTCCTTTAACACCATAGTCTTCAGCCCTTTAAGGCGGTCTTCCGCGGTCAACACCGCGTCATGTATGAGTAACACGGCCAGATGACCGTCCCCTGCCGCGGAGTTTTTGCCGGCCTGGTCAACGGCCGTCGAGATGGCAAGCGCGTGGTCCTTTTCTTTGATTACGTGGAGCGTCTTCATGTTATTGCCAGGGTATTACCCTGTCCGCGTTCGCAAGCATTTCTATTACCCGTTCACCGGGTAATATCTCAGCCTCTGCACCTAATTCGTTGATACCCCTTTTCTCAAGAGATTCCTTCTCCGCCACCACCCTGTGCCCGAGGAGCCGCAGGGCGTCCAGATGTTTATATATTATTCCCGACTCTATCAGCCCGGGGTCTGTCCTGCGGAGCAGGTGCACGCCGTCGCCCATGAACAAGACCGTTACCTTATTGTCTTCCTCCAGGGTAAGGCCCACCGACATGCGAAGCCCCTCCGAATTTCTGAGCGTGTTGAACGGGGGCCTATGTATTATAACGACCACGTCTGCCATAAGATTTTGCCGTCTAAAGAACAATTGTGTATCGAGTGGGGGGGGCTGCCGGATTGCTCCTGAAACTAGTTAAAGGATAGAAAGCGGTCAGAGTCTTTTACCAGGGAAGCCAGGTCGTACTGGCTGCCCCAATGCACAAAGTCCTTCCTCTCCACCTTGCGCTCCACGGCGTTATGGGCGCATACCACCACCCTTACCCCCCTTGCCGAGAGTTCGGCCAGCCGGGAGTCCTCCAGGTGGTACACTCCGTCGCACATAAGGAACATCTCCACCGCAATCCCCGCCTTCAGGGCCGCCTCTGCCAGCCGTACCACCGTATGGGTGTTCTCACTCTCCGGGCTGGTGGTTAGAAGAATGCCCAACTTTTTATTCATGTCGTTCTCTCAATACGGGTTATCGCCGTCTTCGCATTGCTCTCTATAATAACACCGAACCCAAACGTAGTCAAAATATCTTCCGTAAATAGGGCAGTATCTTAATTGCGGGGGCGGTCTGCCGCGTCATCCCCCGCCGCAACGTCCTACTCACCCTCAAGCAGTTCCTTCATCCTGCCCGCAAGGTAAAAGGAACCTGTGATGCATATACAGTCCTCGGGTCGGGCAAGTTTTTTTGCCAGTCTCAGCGCATCACACGGGTCATCAGCCACCAGGGCCTCCGCGCCGGGGCGAAGATGCGGCATAATCCTTTCCGCCAGGAGTCCCGGCGGCGCAGACCTCGGGAAGTCCGGGGCCGTCAGAACCACCCTGTGCGCCATGGGTGCCACCTCTGCAAATATCCCCTCCATGTCCTTATCCATTGACAGGCCCAGTACCAGCACCAGTCTGTCAAAGCTCATAGACTTCCTCAGGGTGTCCGCCAGGGCCCGCATCGAAGAGACGTTATGGGCGGAGTCCAGGACTACAAGGGGCCGCCTGGAGACCACCTCTATCCGGGCCGCGCACTGGAGGCCTTCCAGGGCCTTTGCCGCCACCGTCTCATCCCACGAAAGGCCGCCGCTGCCGGCCAACACCTCTACCGCGCCTATGGCAGCGGCAAGATTCTTCGCCTGATGCTCACCCAGGAGCGGGAGCCGTAGATTATGATAAGTACTTTGCCACGTCTTTATGTCACACACGAGACCGTCGAGCGCGAGACCTTTCCGGCCAAGAATCTCTATGTCTCTACCTACAAGATAGAGTTGAACGCCCTTTTCATCACATATTTTTTCAATAGCCCCAAGGGCCTCAGGCGGCTGGGGAGAGGAGATGACCGGCACACCTTCTTTGATTATGCCCGCCTTCTCACCTGCTATCTGCTCCAGGGTCTCGCCCAACATGTCCATGTGGTCAAAACTAATCCCCGTAATGACGGATACGCGAGGTCTTATCACGTTTGTCGCGTCAAGCCGGCCTCCCATACCCGCCTCAAGCACCGCCCAGCCAACCCCCGTGTCTCGAAAATGCATGAGCGCCAGCACGGTAACCGTCTCGAAGTATGTCGGGGCGAGGAGCGGGTCTTTCCGCCGTTCTTTCTCTATATAGGGCCTCAATTCCCCGAGGAGCCTGCGGACGTCGTCTCTTGTTATCAACGTATCGTCCACCTTTATCCTCTCCTCAAGGTGTACCAGGTGCGGTGAGGTAAACAGCCCTACCGGCTTGATATCCGCCTCGTTAAGGAGGCGTGCAATCATGGCCGCGGTGGAACCCTTGCCCTTGGTGCCGGCCACGTGAACCGCCCGGAGCATTCTGTGGGGGCTGCCTGCCTGAGACAAAAGCCGCTCGACACGGTCCAGGTTGAAACCCGGCGTATCGTACTTATAGTCGGTCCGCTTCTCGTAATCTATCGCCTGGAAGAGGAATTCAACGGCCTCCTCGTAGGAACCAAATCGCATCTAAACGCCACCTTGACATAATGGTCTCAAAATTATATGCTTCAAGCCCGTAAATAGAGCGCAGCTAACCAGAAGGAAATGATATGAAAACAGCAAGGGTGAGTCTAGGCTCAAGGAGTTATAAGGTCCATATCTCCGCCGGGATATTATCGGGCAAACTCGGAAGCCTTATCAGCGGGTTTCCCGGCATAACTAAAGTCATTATCATAACTGACAAGAACGTGGAGCGGTCTTATGGAGACATTGTAACAAAGGCCCTGCATGATTACAAGCTGGATGCTACGGTAGTATCAATTGACCCGGGGGAGGAACAGAAGTCATTGTCAATGGCGGAGGACCTGTACAACAGGCTCTTCGAGCAGGGGGTGGACCGCAAGGGGTTGATAATTGCGCTGGGCGGTGGAGTAGTGGGAGACCTGGCAGGTTACGTCGCCGCAACATATATGAGGGGAATCCCATACGTCCAGGTGCCGACTACACTTGTGGCCCAGATTGACAGCAGTATCGGCGGCAAGGTGGCCGTAAACCACGCCAGGGGGAAGAACCTTATCGGGTGTTTCTATCAGCCGAAGGCCGTTTACATAGACCCCCTCACCCTGAAGACCCTTCCCAGAGAGGAGATTGCCCAGGGCCTTGTGGAGGTCATTAAATACGGCGTGATACGCGACGCATCGTTCTTCGATTACCTGGACAAAAACCTCCCCGGGGCGCTTCATCTCGAGCCTGACATCCTGGAAAAAGTGATTGAGAACTGTTGCCGCATTAAGGCGTGGGTGGTTGAGAGAGACGAGCGGGAGGAGACCGGGCTCAGGTCGATTCTCAACTACGGTCATACCCTGGGTCACGCGATTGAGGCCGTCGGCAAGTACAAGGGACCACGCCACGGTGAAGGAGTGGCGATAGGCATGATACTGGCAACGGGTATAGCCGTGCGGCTGGGCATGGCCGATGAAAAGGTCCTTGAGAGGCAGAGACAACTCTTACAAAGGGCCGGCGCACCTACTTATTACAGAGAGGATGCGGAGCCGTTATTCGATTTCCTTTATCGCGACAAGAAGACCGTGGGTGGGAGGCTCAATTTTGTGCTGCCCGTAAAAATCGGCAAGGTCGTCCTGAAAGAGGTGGATATAGATGTCGTGAGGGAGGTCCTGGCCGGTGGATGAGGAATCGAAGGCGCTCCTGCGCCTGAGCCTTACAAGGGGTATAGGCACCACAACCTACCGCGTGCTGCTGGAGCGATTCGGCTCCGCCTCAGCCATCCTCAGCGCGGACAGAAAAGACCTGCAGGATACACGCGGGATAGGTACGAAGCTGGCGGACGAGTTTGCGCGTTCCAGGGACAGCGCAGACGTAGACCATGAGCTGGCCCTTACGCAGGAACACGGTGTCAACATCATCCCGTTCACCCACGAGCACTATCCTCGAAATCTAAAGACCATCTACGACCCCCCTCTTGTCTTGTACGTAAAAGGAGAAATAGACCCGAACGACGTCCTGTCTATGGCTATTGTGGGCTCAAGAAGGTGCACCCACTACGGGCAATCTCAGTCCAGGAGGCTCGCAAGGCTCCTTGGCCAATCGGGTTTTACTATCATAAGCGGCCTTGCCAGGGGGACGGATACGGCCGCACACCTGGGGGCGCTGGAGGTAGGCGCCAGAACCATCGCCGTAATGGGCTGCGGTCTGGGAAGGGTGTATCCCAGGGAAAACAGAGAGCTCTCCGAGCGTATAAGCTGCCAGGGCGCGGTTGTCTCAGAGCTGCCGATGCTCACCCCTCCCACCCAGAAGAACTTTCCCCCGCGAAACCGCCTGATAAGCGGGTTTTCACTGGGTGTGGTAGTGGTGGAGGCGAGCCAGCGGAGCGGCGCGCTGATAACCGCACGCTGGGCGCTCGAACAGGGTAAGGAGGTATTCGCCGTGCCGGGCCAGGTTGACAACCCCTACAGCCGCGGCACGCACAGGCTCTTAAAAGACGGTGCCAAACTTGTTGAAGACGTAAACGATATAATCGAGGAACTGGGCCCGCTGGCGGAGACCCTGGGGCCGGGTGTAAAGGAGGAGGTTGAAGACCCCAGAAGCCTGGCGCTGAACTCTCAGGAGAAAAAGGTCTTTCTCCTGCTGGGCAGCCAGCCCAAGACCATTGATGAGATAACCGGAGAGTCCAGGCTGCCCGCTTCAAACGTGGCCAGCACGCTCATGATCCTGGAGATACGAAAGTTCGTAAAACAGCTCTCCGGCAAGAGGTTTGTCAAGATGTAGAGCTTATGACATTATCAAAGCCTTTCGGAGATAGCCTTCGATTGAGGGGTAATTTTTTTAATTTTTAGCCCCTTGACATCAAACATATTGCTGTCTACAATTCGTCCTTTGCTCACCCATAATTCAAAATGGATATTTCGGACTTAATCGACAGATTCGGCCAGCTACGCTCAGAGGGGTTGGGTATAGACCTTGACAGCGGTAAGGAAGAGGAGGTCTTCAAGTGGTTTCTGGCCAGCATCCTCTACGGCAAGCGCATTGAAGAAAACGTCGTTATCAATACATACAGGGGTTTTGAGAAGGAAAACATACTCACACCAAAAGCAATCCTGGATACTGGCTGGCGCAAACTTGTTATCCTGCTGGATACCGGGGGCTACGTGAGATATGATTTCAATGCGGCGGACAACCTTATTAAGATATCCGAAAAGCTGCTATCAGAGTATGGCTCCCTGACGGCACTTCATAAAAAGGCCCTGGAATCAAAGGACCTGGAGAAACGACTCTTAGAGTTCCGGGGCATAGAACCCGCTACAGCAAGCTTTTTCCTCAGAGAGATGCGCCATGTCTGGACCAAGGCCAACCCGGCGATCAGCCCCTACGCGGAACTGGCGGCGGAAAAGCTTAAGATAAACCTGAAGACACCCGACAGACATACAAAAGACTTTGTCCGTCTTGAATGTGCCCTCCTGAGGGTGGGAAAAAATTACATAAGAAAGAACAAACCCATCCCTGTCAGCAGTTAGTTCTTACGATATAAAACAGGGCTGCCGTCTTATTGGAGGAGCCCCGCTTTTTTGGATTCCTCAAGTTTTCTCTCCAGCATCTCCATACTCTTCTGGAATGTAATCAGCCCTTTACCCAGTTTTTGGAGTTTTTTGTCCAAAACCTGCATCTTTTGTGTTACCTTTTTGGTGTCTGCCTGCATGGCCTTTTCAACGTCTGCAAGCCCCTGCCTGTAGCTCCTGTTTACCTCTTCAAGGCTTTCTGTAAACCGTACTAGCTTTTCGGTAAACTGGTTCAGTCTGACGTCGAGACTGTTGATAGCTCCATCCACTTTTTTGATTTGCATATTGGTATTATCAACGGCCTGTTCCAGAGGCTGCAGCCTCTCCCGGGTATCCATCTTCGCCGAGGTTATCTCTTGTTCCACGTACTCCTTAACCCACTGCTGGTTGGCGCCACAACCCGTTAATAGAAAAACGCACAAGAGCCCCGTTAAGAAAGACCTTTTTCTCATTTTCTATCTCCGTTGGTTAGAAAGTCCGTGCTTGAAACCATGTAATACACCCGCACATTCGGGTTCATCACTCAGGCAAACCTTTAATCAGTCCACGCAGTTTTTGCTCCAGAGACTCAACGTCCCACTGAGACTGTTCCGCTATCTGTTCAAATAGTACCTTTTGTGTGTTCATTAATGCAGACATTTTGACGTCCAGCGCCAACATCCCTTTATTCAGTGTATCTATATCGTTCATTAAGTCTACCCGCAGTTCTCCGACTTCCTTGTGGTATTGCTGATACTGCGTGTCTATGTGCTCGATGCGCCATGAGACGTCACTTGTTTTCTTGTGAAGCTTTTTCAGCTCCTCGGCCAGAGCAGCTAGGCCCTCCAGAGGCTGTGATTCCGGTACGTCAATCTCTGGCGGGCGGGCCTCTTCCTGTGCTGATTCTGGTTCTGGTGACGGTTCCTGTGCGGCTTCCGGCACGGTTTCAGTTACCGCCGGACCCTGTCCCGGGGTTTCCGCGGTATGTTCCAGGGCGGAAAGTCTGGTCTCCATCACATCGGCGTTCTCACTGAGCCACAGCAACTCCTCTTTATTTTCTTCAAGGGCCAGCTCCAGGGATTCGTGCGTCTTAAGCCCGGCGCCCATTTCCTCCACCTCTTTCCGCAGAGATTTCAACTCTTCCTTGATCCCCGCAAGGTCGTCCTCGAGCAGCTTGTAACTGTCTGTTTTCAACGGCCCCAGCTCTTGTCGCACATATCCCTTAACCCACTGCTCATCTACGCAACCCGCCGTTGACAGCATGATGTACAGCGAGAAAACGTAACACAGGACACGTCCTGTCCGGCCCTTTAACTCAGGCATCATATAGCCCCTTAGTCACTATCCCGGTAAGAAGCAAGAAAGCAAAGGAAATGCTTCGGATTCAATATTCTTAAGGCTCCTGCTTGTGGGTATGCGGCACAATGCCTTCTATCAGGACGTCCTCTCCAAACACCCTGGTGCTGACGTCTTTCAACGCCAGGGCATCCTCAACCTTATCCGCCCCAATCCCCAGTACAGGCATGCTCGCCTCGCCACCACCGATTATTTTTGGTGAAATAAAGGCCATCACCTTGTCCACCAGTCCCTCTTCAAAGAAGGAGGCCATTAGAATGCCCCCGCCTTCGACGAGTATATTGGTAATCTTTTCCTTGCCCAGCAACATCATCAATTCCACCGGGTCTACCTTGCTTCCCCTGCCTTCAACTATCATTAACCTGCAGCCCGCCTTGCTCAGCTTGTCCAGGCGTTCAGCAGGCGCGTGGTGGGTCGCAGCCACCACTACCTCGGACTCCGATATGGTGCGTACCAGTTGAGAGTCCAGTGGGAGACGGGCACGTGTGTCCATCACCAGCCGCTTGGGATTCCTTCCCCCCTCATGATGGCGGCACGTCAACAGCGGGTCGTCCCTTAACACCGTGCCTATGCCTACCACCATCATATCTACCTGGGAACGGATCTTATGGGCGTATTCCCTCGATTCTTGAGAGGATATCCACTGAGAGTCTCCCGTGTGGGTAGCCGTCTTCCCATCCAGGCTCATGGCCCATTTGGCAGTGACGTACGGCAGTCCCACCGTCATCAGCTTAAAAAATGGCGCGTTTAACTTCCCGGCCTCCTCTGCCATCACGCCTGTCACTACCTCTATGCCCGCCTGCCTCAACTTGTCCGCGCCCTTGCTCTTCGTTTCAGGGTTTGGGTCCATTGTCGCCATCACCACTCTCTTTATACCTGCCTCTATGAGTCTTTCGACACAGGGGGACGTTTTCCCATGGTGTGCGCAGGGCTCAAGGGTGACGTAAAGTGTGGCGCCCCGCGAAGAGGAACCGGCCTCTTCCAGCACACACACCTCTGCATGCGGACCGCCAAAGTATTCATGATGGCCCTGACCAACAACCTTGCCGTCCTTAACCATCACGGCACCGACCATGGGGTTAGGCTCTACCCTGCCAATTCCTTTCTCTGCAAGCTCCAGAGCCACCTGCATAAAGCGCCCGTCGTCTTTCGTAGTATGTTTCATCCAATCAACTCTCTAAAGAAAAAATGTATCTGGCAACACCTTTTGTCCGTTTTTGTCGTCACAAAGCCCCGCCGCGGTGACATATAGCCCCCCCCCTTCAGGACATCGGACACAGTGACATCCCCCGGTGAGCAGATCTAAAACAACCGCCGTTATTTGTGCTGTCGCCACGTATATTTCCTTTTATCAGAATCCCACAAGGTTATCAAGACCTGCGTATATTCTTCGTTGCACGGACCGCCCCTGAAGGCGCATCCCTGATAACCGGTGAAGTAACCCCTCTCCCGCCGATGGTCGCCTTTATACGGATATGTTACCGGGCATCTTAATGAAGTTCACGAACATAATCTACCTTTATTCGTTTGCAAAAGCTGGGCTGGCTGTGGTAGAATTTTTGCCTGGTTACTATTCCACTGGTCAGCCTGAAAGGGTCTTTCGATGCATAGCTCTCCAATAGCTGGTTTGATTGGCCTTTATGAATTGATATTATTTGTGCGGATCGTCCTGACGTGGATACCGCACGACCGTGAGCATCCGGCAGCAGGGCTTCTGTTTAAGGTGACCGAGCCCGCGCTGGAGCCCATTAGAAAGGTCATCCCGCCCGTGGCCGGGATAGACGCGTCTCCCATTGCCCTCTTCATCGGGCTTGAGTTTGTCAAACGTATTTTCAGCTAATAAATTTTTTACCTCTATGGTCTCATGATTCTCCTCGTATGACCTCTCTTCTGCCGCAGAAAGGACGGTTTTAATGAAACTCTCCCGTGAAAAGCTGGCGAAGATGATAGACCACACACAGATAAGACCTGATGCCGGGAGAGACCAAATAATAAATCTCTGCAGTGAGGCCGGGGAATACGGCTTCTGTGCGGTCTCAATCCCACCCGTGTACGTCTCCCTGGCGGTAGAGTGCCTGAAAGGTTCATCCGTAAAGGTCGGTGCCGTTGCAGGCTTTCCTTTCGGATACGGCTACACCGAGGCCAAGATAGTGGAGACCGCGCTGGCAGTAAGCCAGGGCGCGGCGGAGATTGACATGGTCATGAACGTTGCCGCCTTGAAGTCGAAGGACTACTCCCTGGTGCGCAGGGACATAGAAGGGGTGGTAATGGCGGCCCGCGGCGGCACGGTCAAGGTGATTATAGAAACCTGTCTGCTGACGGATAAAGAGAAGATAGAGGCATGCAAGATTATCGGAGATGCCGGTGCGAACTTCGTGAAGACGTCTACCGGGCTTGTCGGCGGAGGCGCGACGGTTGAGGACGTGCGGCTGCTGAGGCGGCATGCCCCTGAGGGAGTACAGGTCAAGGCCGCCGGAGGAATACGTGACGCAGAGACCGCGCTGGCAATGATAGCGGCCGGCGCCGCACGGATAGGCACCAGCACGGGGCCTGAAATAATAAAGGGCTGCGGGAAATAATGTCTAAAGATATCCGCCGGGTGGTAATAATCGTCCTGGACAGCCTCGGCGTCGGGGAGCTGCCCGACGCTGAATGGTTCGGCGACGAGGGGAGCAACACCCTTGGTAATCTGGCCCGGGCTGTGGGCGGTCTGCGGCTGCCCAATCTCGAGGCACTGGGACTGGGAAAGATAATACCCGTCGAGGGGCTTCGCGGCGATGCAACCCCGGGGGCATTTTATGGAAAGATGGCCGAGCACTCCAGCGCAAAGGACACCTCTACCGGCCACTGGGAGATGACCGGTATAATTACCAAAAAACCCTTTCCCACATATCCCGACGGTTTTCCGGAAGAAGTCATCGAAAAATTTACCGGGGCTATCGGCAGGCCCGTACTGGGCAACAAACCCGCGTCGGGCACGGAGATAATAAAGGAGCTGGGAGAGGAGCATATAAGGACGGGCCGCCCGATAGTTTACACCTCCGCCGACAGCGTGTTCCAGATAGCCGCCTGTGAGGCTGTAATACCGGTAGAAGAGTTATATGATATGTGCAAGACGGCCCGCGGTATCCTGACCGGCAGGCATAACGTGGGCCGTGTCATCGCCAGGCCGTTCATCGTCTCAGAGGGACGATACGTAAGGACCGAGAGACGGAAGGACTTCTCCGTGCCGCCGCCCAGACCTACACTGCTGGACGTGGCAAAAGATAAGAACCTTGAGGTAACAGGCGTAGGCAAGATAGGGGATATTTTTGCCCATACGGGATTGACCCGGGAACTCCACACGGGGAACAATCATGAAGGGGTGGACCAAACGATAAATTGCATCAAAAAAGGGGATCCCAGGGGTATAATCTTTACCAACCTGATAGACTTTGATATGAAGTACGGGCACAGAAATAACCCGGAGGGCTATGCGAGGTGTCTGGAGGAGTTTGACGTGCGCCTGCCTGAGATACTGGACGCACTAAGGGACGACGATATACTCTCAATGACGGCAGACCACGGCTGCGACCCCACCACGCCGAGCACCGACCACTCCCGGGAGTACGTGCCCCTTCTGGTGTACGGCAGGTCCCTGGGCAAGGTACGTTCCCTTGGGGTCAGACAGAGTTTCTCCGACCTTGGGGCTACCGTGGCGGAGGCCCTTGGACTGCCGCCCCTCGCCCACGGAACGAGCTTTTACGGGGACATGTTTCAGAACTAACCGGGGTTAAAATGATTATCGGCGTACCTAAAGAAACAAAGGCGGACGAGTACAGGGTAGCCCTCATACCGGTGGGTGCCGAGGAACTGGTGAAACTGGGGCATACGGTCCTGGTGGAAGAGGGCGCCGGGCTTGGCAGCAGCATCACCGACGGGGAATACTCAAGGGTGGGGGCAAAGCTGGTCAAGAACGTGGAACGTGTCTTCTCTGACGCGGATATGGTGCTCAAGGTGAAGGAGCCCCTGCCGGAGGAGTATACCCTTCTCCGGGAGGATTTAATAATCTTCACCTTCTTTCACTTCGCGGCCTCAAGAGAACTCATCGATGCGGTTGTGAAATCAAGGTCTGTGGCAATCGCCTATGAGACCGTGAGGGACGAGCGTGGGGGCCACCCGCTGCTGACGCCCATGAGCGAGGTGGCGGGGCGGATGTCCATACAGCAGGGGGCGAAGTATCTGGAGAAACCGATGGAAGGGAGGGGTATCCTCCTGGGCGGGGTCCCGGGGGTAGCCCCCGCGGAGGTGGTGGTGATAGGCGGCGGCATTGTCGGGACCAATGCGGCGAAGGTGGCCGCCGGCCTGGGGGCAAGGGTCTCGATTATGGACATCAATTTGGACAGGCTGAGGTATCTCGACGATATAATGCCCAAAAACGTCATCACCCTCATGTCAAACGCCCAGAATATAAGAGAGCGGCTCAGGGAGGCCGACCTGCTCATCGGCGCCGTACTCATAGAAGGGGCACGGACCCCGGTGCTTATTACGAGGGATATGGTAAAGACGATGAAACAAGGCGCGCTGATAGTCGACGTATCCATTGACCAGGGCGGCTGCATCGAGACCAGCAGGCCCACCACACACACCAAACCCACCTTCATGGTCGACGGGGTGCTGCACTACTGCGTGACCAACATGCCCGGCGCGGTAGGCGGCACGTCTACCTACGCGCTGGCCAATGCCAGCCTGCCGTACGTGGTAGAGATAGCGGACAAGGGATACGAAAAGGCGGCGTCGGAAAATCCGGCCGTAAGATGTGGACTAAACATCGTAAAAGGAAAAATCGTCAACAAGGCCGTGGCGGAGGCATTCGGTCTAACACATCATGACACCTTCTAAGTGGCGATACATAGAGGACGACGGCTCCCCGGCCGGCTTCGGGCTTGCGGCGGACGAATACATTGCCAAAAAACTCTGCGCGTCGCCCTATTCCCACATAATCAGGCTCTACACGTACAAAGGGCCGTGTGTCATGGTGGGCAGGTTTCAGGACGTTGACTCAGAGGTCAATCTCTCCCGCTGCAGAGAATTACCGGGCGTAGAAATAAACCGCAGGCCGACCGGCGGCGGCGCAATCGTCATGGGAGAGGGACAACTGGGCGTAGCCATAGCAGGTCCCATGAAAGAGAAAGACCGGTCACCGCTTCTGGCGTCAAAGGCCGTGTTAAGCCCCTTCACAAGGGGAATAATCGCCGCGTTTGGGCTGATGTGCCTTCAGGCATGGTTCCGGCCGGAAAATGACATCTGCATAAGAGACAAAAAGATAGCCGGGCTTGCCTCCTGCTGTCTGGACGAAGGTACTGCCGTGCTCTACCACGCAAGCATACTGGCGGATATGGATACCGGCCTGATGCTGGACCTCTTAAAAAAGCCGGGGGAAAAACCGGGTAACAAGAAAGGTGGTGCAATAACCACCGTCTCCAGCGAACTGGGCAGGCATGTCAGCACCGATGAACTAAGGGACTATGTTAAAAGAGGCATTGAAAAAACCCTTCACGCCGAGTTCATACCGGAGCCGCTAACCGAAAAAGAACTGGCAGAGGTAAAAAACCTGGAACAAAAAAAATATAGTAACACGGACTGGATATATCATGGAAAAGAGCACCCAACACAAAACTCGCGCAAACAACTGGAGATTGCCGCGGGGTTACGCCCCTCGCAATGACAAAGGACGAGAGCATCCAGCACAAGCTTGTCATTGCGAGCGAAAGCGAAGCAATCTCTGATTCCTAATGACAGTGGACGTGCACACCCAACACAAGACCCATACACACAGCACACAATACCCTGAATCCGTCAAGACCAGCCTCGCGTCCGCCCTGACCCTGAGGTTTCTCTCCGGCAGGTTCTACCGTGATGCCCGGAATTTCTGCGTAAACCTCCTGCTAAACTACCCCGACGACTGCAGGGCGAACTGCGCATACTGCGGTCTCGCGCGTTCGCGGCCCCGGGGAGAAGATTCCTTCATCCGTGTAGACTGGCCCGTGTTAAGGACCGGCGACGTACTGGACAGGCTCTCAAGATACCGTGATACGGTCCGGCGAATCTGCATCTCAACCGTCTTTCACCCCCGTGCAGTTGAAGACACCATTAACCTCGCCGGGGCCGTGCGCGCGGCGGCGGTGGACGTCCCGCTTTCTGTGTTAATTACGCCCGGCCTGTTCAGCCTCGGGGAACTTGGGGAGTTAAAAATTCTTGGGGCGGATTACCTGGGCGTCGGGCTTGACGCCGCCTCGGAGAGGGCGTTTGAACTGACGCGCGGTTCCCGCGTCCGCGGCCCGCTCAGCTGGGCCGATTACCTCGACACCCTTAGGGGCGGTGTAGAGGTTTTTGGAAAAAAACGAGTGAGCTGCCACATCATGGTGGGCATCGGGGAGACGGACAGGGAACTGGCCGAGTGTTTTTTTCAGGTGCATGCCATGGGGGTGCTGATACACCTGTTCAGCTTTTACCCTGAGCCGCATTCCCGGATGTCCCGGCGGAAGCGGCCCGCCCTGAAGAGATTCCGCCGCGCGCAACTGCTGGCCTGTCTGGTGGAACGGCATCTTATAGAACAACCTGACGTCGAGTTTGACCCGCGGGGCAGACTCATCCGTATTAAAGACTCTGTAAAGGAGATTGTGGAAGAAGCTATTAAAGACGGGAGACCCTTTGTGACCGGTGGATGCCCCGACAGAGACGGCGATATCGGCTGCAACCGTCCCTTTGGCAGCTACCGTCCGGGTGAGTCCTTCAGAGACTTCCCGTTCCACCCGGCGCCGGAAGACCTTGGGCGCATAAAGAGAGAACTAAGACTGGACGAGCTTTTTGGAGCGGGCACAAAAACCGGCCGCCGAAGACGACCGATACCCCGTCCTACGTCTATTGTAGAATAAACTACATAAATCGTAGAATCCGTTCCATATCCATTGCATAATCCACACCAGCCGTCAAATCCGTCTTGCAGTCTGACGTAATTCCTTTATCTACAGTAAGATACAGTGTTGCATCTGCGGCATTTTAATCAACAAAAAACCTGAAACGGCACACGTATTGCAGCTATCACTATTAGAGTTAGAAGGTTATGCCGTTGAGGAAGGGGTTTTTGCCATGTTACTAAAGAAAATACTAAATTGGGATTCGTTGCCTGTGCCAAAACGTCTTGACCTGGCGAATAGTCTCGCCAGGCGGTACGGTATACCTGACTTCTGGTACTGGAGAGACAGTCCCATATACGGCCACGAACTAATAATGGTCTGGAAGTCGGATGGGAAGAACAATTGAAGACAATAAGCAAAAGTTCCTCTTCTCATGCAGGCATCTTAAGAGAAAGAACCCGTGTCGTCTTCAGGGATAAGTGTCCGTTTGAAGGCTGCAGCCTGTGCAGACCCCTGCGCCATCGTGGAACTACATAAACACGCGCATACATCTTCTTGAAGTAACAGCAAACCTCCATTCCGTCATTATCCACATAAATTGCATCTAATCCTCCTTGGCCTGGACATCACGTCCACTTCCTACGGGCTTAAATTCACGGCCAAATTCCAAGATCTTTAACCTTGCTGACAGGGGGTAGCTAGGGTATATTTAGCTGGCTGGAACTTTATTTTAACGCTTTTGCTACAAAATTTCCTGACTGTTTTTAAGCATTGGGATGAAAAAGAAAACAAAGAAGAAGCCTGCAGTTAAAATTAACGCTAAGGGCAGAAGAACGACATTATACAACTTCCCAAAAGAGCCTCTTGAATTTTACATCTCTGAAGATACAGCCTCTTACGGCAGGAAAAAGCCGTTCTCTATATATTACGATGCCCCCGAACACTCTATACGGCTGCTAAAAGGTGATTGTATAGAAATACTGAATCAAGCAAGGGAAAACTCTGTAGACATGATTTTTGCCGATCCTCCTTATTTCCTCTCAAACGGTGGTATTACCTGTCATGCAGGTAAGATGGTTTCTGTAAATAAAGGTAGCTGGGACAAATCTAAGGGGGTAGAGCAGAACCACCTATTCAATCTCGAGTGGCTCAAGGCTTGCCAGCGTGTTTTAAGAACTGATGGGACTATTTGGGTTTCCGGAACCACCCACATCATCTACTCGGTCGGCTTTGCCATGCAGGAACTTGGCTTCAAAATTCTTAACGACATTATATGGTACAAGCGTAATGCCCCCCCGAATCTCTCATGCCGGTATTTTACCCACTCGACGGAGGTTGTTTTATGGGCAGCCAAAGACAAGAAGAGCAAGCATTATTTTAATTACAAGCTGATGAAGAAATTTAATAATGGTAAACAAATGCGGAACGTGTGGCAACTTTCTTCGCCCCCAAAGGTAGAAAAGAAGCATGGTAAGCATCCAACACAAAAGCCTGTTGGACTTTTAGAAAGGATAATACTCGCTTCAACCAAAAAAGATGACCTTGTACTAGATCCCTTTTGTGGCAGCTCGACAACAGGGGTTGCCGCGGTTTTGTTGAACAGGAAGTATGTAGGGATTGATTTGGAGGCGGAATATTTGTGTCTTTCTAAGAAACGTTTAAAAGAGGCAATTGAAAACCCGTCTTTATTCCCGCTTGAAGAGGCAGTGTCTGTTTGCTAGTTCAGCGTTAACCCTTATAAATAACGAATGCTATATGGAACGGCAAGAAGCTATCAAGAGGATATCTACTATAATCGGTAAGGATCTTCGTAAACTTGCTAAAAAGTATAGGGTAACTGTCTTCAAGTGTGGAAAAAAGAATAAAGGCTGGGCGGGCCATGTTGTAGAGCGTCACCTGGGGCTACCTTTAAATTCATCCAGATCACCGAACTTTGGCTCTTGGGAATTAAAGGTTATTTCTCTGAAATACCTCAAAAGCGGGGCACTTACCGTTAAAGAGACAATGGCAGTAACAATGATTGACCCTTATAATGTTGCTAGGACGCAGTTCGAACACAGCCATTTATTGAATAAGATGAGAAGGATGTTGCTACCCGGAAGGATTTGGGAGAATAAGGAAGAGACATTTTCATTACTTTATGCTGCAAAGACATTTGATTTAAATGACCCTGAGATATATAAGCAAGTAAAAGCGGACTATGATTTAGTCCGAAATACAATAATCAATAAAGGTTTTTCGGCATTAACCAGCAAAATGGGTGTATTTATTCAACCACGGACAAAAGGTCCGGGACATGGAAGCACATCGAGGGCCTTTTACGCACGAACGTCTTTTCTGAAAAAAATCTTTTTCCCTCCCGATTCAGGTAAATAAGAAGCCACGTGTGAACTCGGGAGGAATTATTTTACAGGGTGTCTTAGAAAGAGAAACCAATAATGGAAAAACTAATGAAAAGAGAACAAGTGAAGAGAATCTTTAAAATAGGTGAACTTGATGGATTCTATGTGGATGAAAAGCTTGATAGGACAGTCCATATAACCCTTGAAAGTGAAGATACTATCGTAATTGATATTTTTGACACAGCCCAAGCTGCCTATGATTCAAATACTGGCAATGCGCTCGGAATTGTTGAGTTGAATCTTAAAACCGGAGACACACAACATTTTAAAGAGGGAAGGTGACATCAAAAAGGGGGACGAAAACAGGACACTACCCAAATCTCCCCTCTGGCATGACCTGCCACACCCCAATACTGCCATTTATAGTTGCCCCATTTATGGGCCTTTTACGCACGAACGTCTTTTCTGAAAAAGATCTTTTTAACTCCCGATCCTGACAAATAATTTACCTCTATTCCAGTTGCAGGGTGCGTCTGGACACACCTTGTTATTTTGTAGCTGTTCGATTTGCCGAGCTAACAAACGCCCCATAAATGGGGCAGCTACATAAAATGCGTGTATCGCAGGGCTAAAGCCCTGCGGCACCCATGAAAATCTCCTATTATTCCCCAAAAGCTGTAGTGGCAGAGCTTGCTCTGCAACATGATGGTAGGGGCAGATTTTGTAATCCTTCGCCGAAGGCTAAAAGCCGGAACGGGTGAAGATAATGACATGACTGTGGGGGCTAGTGCAGGTGTTCTTCGTGCAGGTGTTCTTCGTACAGGTGTTCTTCGCTGGCGGGCGTCTCTTCGGGGGTTTCCGGTCTTCTCAACGCCTCCTCCTCTTCCTCCTCGGTTATAAAGACGAAGGAGAATAACTTGCCCTCCGAATTTATCAGCAGCTTGCCGCGCTCGGTGACGAGGAGATAAATTATTAAAAGGGGCATTATCAGGGGGGCGACAATCACGAGTACAAAGAGCGATACGAGAAATATGGGGAATAACGACATCGCGACGGGGAACACTATCATGGACACGATGGCGACGATGCTTATACCGAAGGCGAGTATCCACGGCAGAAGGACCAGGGAGAGCAGCGATATGCCGAATTTAGTGAAGCCGCCCGTTATCTTTTTGTCGGAGATGTATATGCCGCCGGGGGATTCTACCTCTTCGTATTCATAATGGTATTTTTCCCTACCTTCTTCTTCCTCCTCCGCGGGTATTGGCGCCCTCTTAAGTCCTTCCTCTACCATTTCGTCCTGGTAGATTACGTCTTCCTCACCCTCAGGTGACTCCTCGGCGAGCCTTGCCTTTTCAAAGGCCTCCACCCCGGGACCGCCGTACACATCCCCCTCGGTGTTTTTCGTGGCCTTGCGGAATTTTTTAGCGTACCGCCATAACATGGCTAAGTGTTTATGTCTCCGTTACGTGTCCCGCCACCTGAACGTTGTCGTGCCCGTTGAACCTGGACAGCCTGCGCCCGGCCAGACGTCTTTTAACGCCTATAATACTATGCCTGTACATCTGCCCTGTCAATCCTAAACCTCGCGGAGGCCCGCAACGGCCTGGGCGGCGATTGCCCTGCCCTCTCCGATGGCCCCGAGCCCCTCTGTGGTGGTGGCCTTCACGTTCACCCGGTCGGCCGGTATACCCAGGAGCCGGGCCATCGTATCCCCCATCTCCGCCTTTTTTGTCCCAAGCTTCGGTACCTGGGCGATTATCACGACGTCCACGTTGTTGGCGGTTAACCCCTTTCCCTTTATCATACCTGCGACGTGCTCCAGCAGCACCCGGCCTGCGACGTCCTTCCATTTCGGGTCGTTATCGGGAAAATGTTCCCCTATGTCCCCCAGCGCGGCGGCCCCCAGCAGGGCGTCGCACACGGCATGAATAACCACGTCGGCGTCGGAGTGGCCTTCCAGGCCAAGGGAGTAATCTATCTCTATACCGCCCAGCACCAGCCTGCGGCCTTCTACCAGCCTGTGGATGTCATAACCTATCCCAAAAAGCATCATGTTTTAAAGGTCACAAAACAGAAAAATTTGTGGACAGAAAACGGAATATGGAGTTTCGGCAAGAAAGGGATGCAGGAGCGAGTCTATCGCACGTCGGCAGAGCTTTTTCCAATTAAACCCCTCACCCTGTCGGAGAGTTCGTTCAGTTCGGAGAGATGTTTCATGCACATCTCTCTCTCAGACCAGCGTACGTCGCGGAAGCAGGCCACGGTGTTTTCAATATCTTCAATGACCCGGTCTATCGCCTTGTTCAGTTCAGACATAGTGAAGTTTGAACACCTGTCTGAGAGGGTATCGATTCGCTTAAATATCTCGTTACGATACGCCTTCCGTTTGTGCGGTATCACCGTAAAACCAACCACGCCCAGTGCGATGGCGCCTATCATCACTACAGCCACGGGCAGGAAGAGCGTGAGCAGGAAACTGAGACCCGCAAGGCCCGCCACGGCTACTCCTTCCATCGCGAGGAAGCTTACCAGCCCGGCCTGGGACACCGCCTTTATCCTGTCCGCCTCATTGGCCAGGTCAAACTCCCTGTATTCCCTTGAGTGTTCTTTGAGGACGAACTGGAGTTCGTTTTTCTTGTCCTCAAAGCTGTGCTCACCAAGGGCCTCCACGTCGCCCTTGCCCGTCTCTGTCTTTTTGTAGTCAAGGGCTATCTCCCAGAGTGACCTGTTGTTCCTCGTTATGTAGTCAACGGCGTCGTCGATTACCCTGTCCAGGTCGTGCAGGGGGTTGGAAAGGCTGGTCATCTCTTTCTTGAATTTTTGTCCGATCTTCTCCCTGGCAAAGAGCGAGGCCATCAGCGCGCGGGTGGTCATGTGGTAGCCAAGGAACATCTCCAGCCTCTCCTTAAGCCGGGAGAAGGCCGACTCAATCTCCATCTTGTACTTCTTGACGAACTCCTGCATGTCCTCCCTCTTACTCTTCAGCCGCGCCTCCAGGCGTTCTATGCCCGCTATCTCTGAGTTATACTGGGCGATCCTCGTCTCCAAATCCATCTTAAGTTCTGAAAAAACGCTTGTGAGGAAACGCAGAGGACTGAGGTACTTCAGCTCCATTTTTACGTCGAAGTCCATCTTCTCAAATATGAATTCTTCTATCTCCTTTATATTGCTTTCCTGCAGCACTTTTTCATCCTGGTTGGCCTTGGCCACAGTAGCCCTTAAGCTGGAAAGTGCAATAACTTTGGGGTCAAAACCAAGGAGCTTGTAACAGTTCTTTTCGATAAACGGGATAATCTCGTTAAGCTCTTCCTCTGTCTTCAGGTCCGTCTTATTCAGCACAATGATTACCTTACGGCCCCATTTACCCTTGAGAAGCTGGATAAATTTCCTCTCGCTCTCCGTAAGGGGTCTGTCCGAAGACGTGATAAATATTACAAGCTCCGCACGATGTATAAAATTCTCTATTATGGCTTCATGTTCGACAAAGATGGAGTTCGTGCCGGGGGTGTCAACCAGGGTAATCTCTTTTAATGCCTCCAGCGGGTAGGTGACCCGTGAGAGATTGTCCTGCAACTGCTCTTGTGCAAAGCTGTCGCCGTGGGTGAGAAGGACCACGTTATGGGTAGTCGGTGTGGGTCCTACACGCAGAATTCTTTTACCGAGGAGGGCGTTTACGAAGGTGGATTTACCGGCGTTATATTCGCCGGCAATAATGATATAAAAGGGCTCGGCCATCTGTTTGGCCATATCCCGAATCTTTTTCTCGAAATCGGGATTGCCCATTCGGGTGAAAAAACCCTCAACGTCTTTTAGGAGATCCGTGACCTCAGTTAGGGTCCTCTTGAGCTCCTTATTCTTGATGATAGCTTTTGACATACGTTGAGTATCAGTCTATGTAGGCCACCTTAAGCGCAAATTATACTAGCATATCATCTTACGTCAAGAACTTTTTTGGGAAAGTAAGAACTTTTCCCTGCGTCCCCTTGCAGAGATTCAGCCGGCAAAATACAGAGAGAACTAGATTACGTTTTCACATCCCGTTTCAGTATCCTGATACTTCTCGTAAGACTGTTCCAGTTCCTTTTTCCTGTCCTCAAGACCCTTCTTACCCAGGAGGGCGTTTGCGTTTATCTTGCATGCCTCGACCCCCGGCTGGTCAAACGGGTTTATACCAAACAGCCGTCCGGCCAGCGCGGTCTGAAGTTCAAAGAAATAAAGGAGTTGTCCGATATAAAAGGCCGATATCTCGGGCAAAAATATTGTACAGTTTGGCCGCCCGGCCTCAGTCAGTGCGGCTTCTGTGCCAAGCCTTTCCGCATCCATTAGTTCGTCAAGATAGTGGCCTGAAAGATGGGACAGGCTGTCGTCCGGCACATCATAAGGGATTTTGAGCGAACATGAAAAACTGCCGGTTGCGAGAAACGTTATAACCTTGTTAAGTGGCCCCTCCATATAGAGTTGGAGCTGTGAATGCTGGTCTGTCGGACCCAGGGCACGCACGGGGGTCGGGCCGCAGTGGACGACCTTCCCGTCCAGTGACAGTTTCTTCCCTAAACTCTCGGCCCACAATTGACAGTACCACTCTGAGAGGCCCTCAAGTCTTGACGAATACGGCATCATAACGGAGATATGCCTGCCCTTGTTGTAGCTGAGATACTGCAGTACAGCGTTCATGAGGGCCGGGTTTTGTCTTATATCACCGGACTGGCAGCGTTTGTCCATGGAGGCCGCGCCAGCCAGTAACGCGTCTATGTCGATACCGCTCACGGCGGCAGACAACAGACCCACGGGGCTAAGCACGGAGAACCGCCCGCCTACGCCCCCGGGTATATCGAGGGTGGTGTAACCCTCATCCCCGGCGATGCGCCTCAACACCCCGCTCTCCGGGTCGGTAGTGGCGATGAAGTGTTTCCCGTAACCGCCCTTAACTTTTCTTCTCAAAATATCTCTGACAATAAGGAACTGCGCCATCGTCTCTACCGTGGTCCCGGACTTGGAGATGACATTGAAAACCGTCTTTTCAAGATTAATTATCGTGAGCAGCGCATCGAATATGTCCGGGTCGATGGTGTCTATGACGTGTATCCGTGGGCGTCCCTGCCGCACATCCCGAAGCTCGTTATAGACGGGGTCGTTGAGGGCCATATGGAGCGCAATATTGCCGAGGGCCGACCCCCCTATCCCAAGTACCACAAAATCCTCAACCTTAGCCCTCTTGATGTCATCCGCCGCTTCGGATACCTTTGCGGCAGTATCTTTGTCGTATGGCAGGTCAAGGAACGGGAGCCGTCCCGCGGACCTTTCTTTCACTAAATCAGTGAAACACCCGGCGGCCCGTTCGCCGGCATCCTCAAGTTCGGCGCGGGATATACCGTGTTCTTCACCGACACACCCGGTCATCATGCCGTTAAAGTCCAGACGTATGCTTTGTGTCTCTTTACTCATGGCAACCTTACATAGGTTAATAATATCAAGGGTGTTTTCATCCCATCATCCTATCATCCTAAGAGGTGGGGCTGAGAAATCATTAGGCGGCTTTATAATTTTAGTTCCTTGAGATACCTGCGGAAGTCTCCGCCGAATTCCGGGTTCTTCAGCGCGAGTTCGACCGTGGCCTGCAGGAAGCCCAGCTTGTTCCCGGTGTCGTACAACTTTGCGTCTACACGGCAGCCGTAGACCGGCCCCAAGTCCACCAGGCTCTTCAGGGCGTCTGTAAGCTGTATCTCACCCGACGTGCCGGGGGCGGCCTTCTCAATCAGGCCGAATATTTCGGGGGGAAGTACGTATCTCCCTGAAATGGACAGGTTCGAGGGCGCCTCCCCCTGCTTCGGTTTCTCGACCATGTCAAGTACCTTGTAAACACCGTCCTCAATCGTCTCGGGTTTGATTATCCCGTAGTGGCTTACCTCGGACGGCGCCACCTCTTCCAGCGATATCACAGGTCCCTTAAAGCGATAATATATGTCAAGGACCTGCCCAAGCGCGGGTGTCTCAGACTCCATTATCATATCGGGCAGAAGTACTGCGAATGGTTCGTTCCCGACGACATCTTTGGCACAGAGTATTGCGTGCCCGAGCCCCAAGGCCTCGCTCTGCCGGACGAAACAAAAGGAGATAAGGTTAGAGATGGCCTTTATCTCCCTGAGGAGCTTGTGGTCGCCCTTTTTCTCCAGAAGGCTCTCAAGCTCATAGGAGGTGTCAAAGTGGTCTTCAATGGGCCTCTTGCTCCGGCCCGTAACCATTATTATCTGCTCTATACCCGAGAGCTTCGCCTCCTCCACCACGTACTGAATCACAGGCTTGTCCACCAGAGGGAGCATCTCTTTGGGCGAGACCTTTGTGGCGGGCAGGAACCTCGTGCCCAGACCGGCCACGGGTATTACGGCCTTCCTGACCTTCATAAGACTCCTCTTACCTTAATATGTGACAAACGGGAACCCCCACTTAAGATACAAGTCCGTATAATTTTACTTTAGTTGATACGATTATTCCAATGGAAAAACAGGAGACAAATTTCCTTGACCGGATGATTTTGTGTCAATAGAATCAGTGTTGAGACAATCCACCACGTCCTTAAATCAATATTAAAGATGAAGTTACCGAAAAACCTTGAACCTCTGGAACTCTCCCGCAGGGAATTTGCGGTGCTCTGCGTGCTGTTTTCCACCCTTATAATCGGCATCACCATCAAATTTGTGATGGACAACCACATCGGCTCAGGGGAGATAAAGGTCTTGAGGCAGAATCCCGGTGAGCTGTCGCTGCGGCTTGACATAAATACCGTGGAGTGGTACGAACTCCTGCCGCTGCCGAAAATAGGAAAAAAGAGGGCAAAGGCCATCGTGGAATACCGCCGGGAACACGGCCCCTTTACGAGCCTGGACGAACTCCTGAACGTAAAAAGTATATCACCGAACGTCCTGGAGACAATCAGGGATTTTGTAAAGATAAGCGGTGACAACAAAAAAGTTTACAGCAAGAGGACGGAGTAGTACGGGTGGCTGATTTCAAACTGGTATCCACATACGAGGCCAAAGGCGACCAGCCCGGGGCCATAAAAAAACTTGATAAAGCATTCAGCGGGGGCAGGAAATGTCAAACCCTTCTGGGCGTGACCGGCTCGGGCAAGACCTTCACCATGGCGAACGTCATTAAGGCCCTGGGCAGGCCCACTCTGGTTATGTCCCATAATAAGACCCTGGCCGCCCAGCTATACAGCGAGTTCAAGGAATTTTTCCCCCATAACGCGGTCAGGTATTTCGTCAGCTACTACGACTACTATCAGCCTGAGGCCTACATTCCCCAGAGGGACATATACATAGAAAAAGAGGCCACAGTAAACCAGGAGCTTGACCGGCTGCGGCTCGCCGCCACCAGCGCCCTTATGACACGTGAGGACGTGGTGATAGTCGCCAGCGTCTCTTGTATCTACGGTCTGGGCTCGCCCGAAGAGTACCGGGAGATGTACGTACGGATTAACAGGGGTGAGGAGATGGACCGCAATCTGTTACTGAAGAAACTGGTGGACATACGGTACGAGCGCAACGACCTCGCCTTTGAACGGGGCGCATTCCGCGTGAGGGGAGACGTTGTGGAACTGTACCCCTCCTACGAGGAGTGTGGCTACCGTATAGAATTCTTCGGTGATGAGATAGACCGGCTCACGGTGATAGACCCCATGACCGGCGAGGTGCTCAGTCAGGAAGATTCGCTTGAGATTTACCCCGCCAAGCATTTTGTGATGCCGGAGGGTAAGATAGACGGCGTGGTGGCGTCGATAGAGAAGGAGCTGGTATGGTGGCTCGGCGAGCTCAGGTCCAAGGGTAAACTCCTGGAGGCGCAGCGCCTTGAGGCACGCACGCGTTATGATATGGAGATGCTGAAAGAGACGGGCTACTGCCACGGTGTAGAGAACTACTCGCGGCATATAAGCGGCCGCGCCCCCGGTGAACCGCCCTTTACGCTGATTGATTACTTCCCGGAGGATCTTTTTCTGATAGTGGACGAGTCCCACGTGACCGTGCCCCAGATTGGCGGCATGTACAACGGAGACCGCTCGAGAAAGGAAACCCTCGTGGCGCATGGCTTCCGCCTGCCCTCCGCCCTGGACAACCGCCCGCTGCGCTTCAGTGAGTGGGAGGGCAAGATAGACCGGGTACTGTACGTCTCGGCCACACCCGCCCCCTATGAACTGAAGGCGTGCGGCGGAGAGGTTGTGGAGCAAATCATCCGGCCCACGGGACTCCTTGACCCCGTCATCCACGTCAAACCCGCGACCACACAGGTAAAGGACCTGCTTGAGCAGATAAAGAAGCGGGCAGCAAAGGATGAACGCGTGCTGGCCACTACGCTGACAAAACGTCTGGCGGAAGATTTAAGCGAATACATCCAGGAGGAGGGGCTTAAAGGTATGTACCTCCACTCCGAGATGAACGCCTTTGAGAGGGTGGAGATCCTGCGCGACCTGCGTATGGGCAAGTTCGACGTGGTCGTAGGGGTAAACCTCCTCCGGGAGGGCCTGGACCTGCCGGAGGTGTCGCTGGTGGCTATACTGGACGCCGACAAGGAGGGTTTCCTCCGCTCGGAGACCTCGCTCATACAGACCATCGGACGCACCGCGAGGAACGTAAACGCCGAGGTGGTATTGTACGCGGACACCGTCACATCCTCCATGAAGAGGGCCATCGACGAGACCGCCAGACGCCGTGAACTCCAGCTTGAATATAACCGCAGGCACAACGTCACCCCCCGGACCATCCAGAAGGAGATACGCAGGGGCATCGAGGAAGAGGTGTCGTCAAAGAGGTACGCGCGCGAGGTGGTGGCGGAGACCGAGGAAGAATACGTAACGCGCGATTACATAAACGAACTGAAGCAGGAGATGCAGGAGGCCGCCGCAAAGCTCGACTTTGAACGGGCCGCCGAGCTGAGGGACAGGCTCACGGCAATTTATTCTAATTAGTTTTTTTTGTTCGTCCGATACGGTGATCGGACGCTACAATATTTTGTAGGGTGCGTCTCGACGCGCCGTGTGTTTTGCGTAGCTGCCCGATTTATCGGGCCTGTATCAAAGCCCCATGAATGGTGCAGCTACAAGTGTTAGCGCATGAACACCGCAGGGCTTAAGCCCTGCGGCACCCAATAAGAAATAATATCGCATGGGTGCTCTGCCACCCATGTCTGACGTAACATCGTTGACCGGGGGGACAGAGCCCCGGTACTATGTCTAAAGTTTAAATTATAAACGTTGCGGCGGCAGGGTCGCCCCTGTACATCACATAAAAAGGGTGGTGAAAAAATGGAGTTGCCGGTCAATCCTCAAGAAAAAGAGATACAGGCCCTGATAGACGCGGCCATAAGCGAAGACATAGGCGGCGGTGACGTGACCACCGACAGCCTGATACCTGAGTGGCTGGAGGCAAAGGGGGAGTTCATCATCAGAGAGCCTGGAGTGGTCGCCGGCCTGCCCATAGCCAGAGAGGTATATAAGAAACTAGACGCGGAGGTATCCTTTGAATATTTGGTGGCTGACGGCGCGATGCTGCTTCCCGGCAGGGCGGTTGCCTCGGTGAAAGGTCCCGCCAGGGCCATACTGTTCGGGGAGAGGGTGGTACTCAATTTCCTGCAGAGGCTTTCCGGCATAGCCACCCTTACCGTGCGATACGTAGAAAGGATAAAGGGGCATAAGGCAAAGATATACGACACAAGAAAGACCACCCCTGGCTGGCGGACGCTCGAGAAATACGCCGTGAAGATGGGCGGCGGGATGAACCACCGCATGGGCCTCTACGACCAGGTACTTATAAAAGACAACCACCTGAAGATACTTGAGGAGGGTCAGGCCCTGACAAAGGCCGTCCGGGAGGCGCGGCAAAAAGCGCCGCAGTGGATGCTCATCGAGGTAGAGACCGGGTCTCTCGAAGAGGTGGAAGAGGCGGTTGCGGCAAGGCCGGACATAATCATGCTGGACAACATGTCCGTTGAGGATATTTCCCGGGCCATAGAGATTATAAGAAGCCGCGGAGGCGAAGAATCCGCTATAGTAGAGGTCTCAGGCGGCGTGACGCTTGAGAACGTAGCGGAGATTGCCGGGGCCGGCCCGGACTGGATATCCGTCGGCGCCCTCACCCACTCCGCCAGCGGTCTCGACATCGCCCTGGAGATTAAGGGGAGGGTTTAGGTTGAGGGGCACGAGTACAGAACTTTCTATGTAGCGTGGCAGCTTGCTGCCACGTTCAACCGTAGGGGCACGACATGTCGTGCCCCTGTGGTTTTATGTCGAGCAAGCTCGACCGCTACAATAAATGGGCTTGGGTGTTTTTCCATTGTAGTGGCTGAGTTTACTCAGCTAATTTTTCGTGGCGACAGGGAGTCGGGTGCGTCTCGACGCACTCGACAGACTAATAGAACTCTTTAAGCAGTTCATCAAACCCGGAGCGGTCGAGGGGTTGTTTTACAAGGGGTTTTTTGGCGATTACAGGCTCTCGCTTCTCCATGGCCGCGCGGCCGGTGTGGTTGTATATCAGTCCTATGGGTATCCTGTCGCCCCATTCCTGCGCCTTCTGGAACGCCGCCATCTTGTCGCCGGGGTCGTAATCCGGTTCTTTATCCTCCAATTTGTAGACCCGCTCCTTGTACCACTGAAAAGTGTTCTGTTTGTTAAAGCTGGGGCAGTTCTGGAGGACGTCTACCAGGGCAAACCCCTCATGCCGGACGGCTTTTTGGAATAAATCCACCAGGTGTGTTTTCTCGCCGACAAAACCACGCGCGACAAAACCGGCATTAAGGGCAATGGCCACCGCGATGGGATTAAACGCGGATTCAAACACGCCCCCCGGCTGGACTTTTGTCACAAACCCTACCTCGCTGGTGGGTGATGCCTGGCCCTTGGTCAGGCCGTAGACCTGGTTGTTGTGCACGATTACGGTGATATTGACGTTTCTCCGTATGGCGTGCATGAAGTGGTTGCCGCCCTCCCCGTAGCAGTCGCCGTCGCCCGTTGTGACCACGACCACCAGCTCGTGGTTCGCGAGCTTCGCCCCGGTGGCCGGCGGGAGTGTGCGGCCGTGGAGACTGTTAAAGGTGTTGCCCTTCATGTAGTGAGGGAGTTTACTCGACTGGCCGATACCGGAGACGAGGAGCACCTGATGAGGCTCCAGACCCAGCCCGACAAGCGCCTCCTGCACAGCCCTCAGTAACATAAAGTTACCGCAGCCGGGACACCACGCCGTCTCCTGTCCCTGATAATCCTTCAGCTCTACCATGACCGCACTAGCCTTTCAAATATAGCACCGGGGTTCCGTCCCCAATCAAATGTTAAACAAGCAATTACGTGCGAGCTTGCTCGCACGCTGCATTTTTTTGTTGTTTTGCTATTTCAGATTATTTCGCATGGTTAATTATATACTCCGGGCAGAAAGGGAGACCGTCATATTTAAGAATATTCCCGGTGACGGCCCTGCCGCCTGTCTCTGCCTTTATTATGCGTGCCAGCTGTCCGGTGGCATTGTTCTCCACCACGAGACATTTTTTGGCCTTCTCCATTGCACCGGCCACATGCTCCGAGGGGAAGGGCCACAGCTCGCTCATGTGCATCATACCGGCGCTGCCGCCGTCCGCGTTTATCGTGTCCACCGCCTCCCGCATGGCCCCGTAGGTTGAACCCCAGCCGATTAGCAGGGTCTCTGCCCCTTTCGCACCGTAAATCCCGGGAGGTAATATCTCGCCTTTCAATCCGTCCAGTTTCTTCATGCGTTTTTCTACCATCCGGTTCCGTATCTCAAGGTCCTCGGTCAGGTGGCCTTCCTCATCGTGCTCGTCGCTGTCCGTTACCACCGTTACGCCGGGGGTCCCGGGAAGCGCCCTTGGGGATATGCCGGAGTCGGTGATGGCGTGTCTCTTGTACCCGTCCGTTATATTTGCCAGGTCTTTTTCGGTAAGAAATTCGCCCCTGTCAACGGTTATCTTTTCCACGTCAAGTTCATCTATGGTCCAGCAGGAGTCGGCGAGGTGCTGGTCGCTCATGATTATCACAGGCGTCTGGTACCTGTCCGCCAGGTTAAACGCCTTGCCCATGAGGTAAAATGCCTCTTCAGCGGTGCCCGGCGCCAGTATCGCCCTTGGGAACTCACCGTGCGCCGCATGCAGCACAAACTCAAGGTCCGACTGCTCGGTCCGGGTGGGAAGTCCGGTTGATGGTCCGGGCCGCTGCGCCTCCACCACCACAATCGGCGTTTCGGTCATGCCCGCCAGGCCAAGCCCCTCGACCATGAGACAGAAACCGCCCCCGGAGGTGGCGGTCAAGGTTCTGACCCCTGCGAAGGACGCGCCGATGGCCATGTTTATGGCCGCTATCTCGTCCTCCGCCTGTTCCACTATCAGTCCCCACTCACCGGCCTTTCCCGCAAGGTAGGTCATTATCCCGGTGGACGGGGTCATCGGGTAGGCCGACATGAATTTGCATCCCGCCGCAAGCGCCCCCAGCGCCAGCGCCTCGTTGCCGCTTATGAGCATCCGGCGTTTACCCTTATCAGGGGGGGTGAACTCCCAGGTGAACTGTCTGGAGAAATCCTCGGTAGTGAAATCGTATCCCGCCCTCGCGGCCTTTACGTCATCGTCCGCGACCTTCTCATCTTTGCCGTATATCTCCTTCAACATCTCAGCGAGAGTCTCAAAATCATACCGCATGAGCCCAAGCGCCGCGCCCGCCGCCACCGAATTACCGTATCTCCTGTGGCCCCCCTTCTCCACGGCCAGCCGTTCGAGCGGCACACTGACAAGTGCCGGGCCCTCCTGTTGCGAACTATCGGGCAGACGCACCTTCTCCCCGTCATAAATAATCGCCCCGCCCCGCGGCACCTCTCCCCTATGCAGGTCAATGGTCTCTTTATTCAGGGCTATCAGTATGTCGGCGCCCTGCGTCATGGCGGTTACGTACTCGTCCCGTATCCTTACGGTAGAGGTATTGTGCCCGCCCCTGATGCGTGACTGGTAGTCCTGGACCGAGAATACGTGGTATCCGTTGCGGGAGAAGACGTGGGAAAGGATGTGGCAGATGGATTGCATCCCCTGCCCGGCAGCACCGCCTATCTTTATCTTAAAATCCAGTTGTATACCCCCCCCTTTTTTTGTATCCGCGTATCCGCGTGATTTGACAGGGCCATTGCATCTTATCCCCTGCGTTAAACAGGTGTCAAGCTATAAAGGTATTGCGGCGGCAGTCCCCGTGAGATTTCTTGACAATCATGTGTGTTGTGATATTATTTTGCTTGGCATAATTTGTTTATATCCATAGATTTGCGGGGTTTTGTGACAAATTGTTAAACGGTCTCTTACGTCCGGTACGGAGACCGGACGCTGCACCTTCCCCTCCCTTGATGGGGGAGGGGGAAAAGTGGTATATGACAACCTTTTCTGCCTTTGGTTTAATATTTTAATATATATAGACGGGAGCATATAAGCCTTTCAGAGGTTTTAGTCATTATGAAAACGGAACTGCGGGAATTGAAAGGGAAGGCGGAGGCAGAGCTGAAGAACGCCGGTTCACCCGATGAACTTGAGGCCTTCCGTATAAAATACCTGGGGAGAAAGGGGCTTTTGAGTGAACTCCTTACAAAAATCCCGTCCCTGCCCGCAGAGGAAAGACCGGGGGCGGGGCGTCTTCTTAACGAACTGAAGAAGAATTTGTCCGGCAGGTATGAAGAGGCGAAAGGGGCACTGGGAGATAAGGGTCGTCCCGGCGCAGCCGCCGCGGTTCAGGACGTGACGCTGCCCGGCAGAAGGCCTTCTCTCGGCCGCAGGCACCCGCTCGTACAGACCATAAACGAGATAAAAGACATCTTCACCCGGATGGGTTTTGAGGTGGCCTTCGGGCCGGAGGTGGAGCTTGAGTATTATAACTTTGAGGCGCTCAACATCCCGCCGGACCATCCCTCCAGGGACGACTTTGATACCTTTTACGTCTCAGGCTCGGATGACGTCCTGCTGAGGAGCCAGACCTCCACCGTGCAGATAAGGGTGATGGAGAAACAGGGACCCCCAATCCGCATAATTGCCCCCGGCAAGGTATTCAGGCCCGACACGGTGGACGCCACACATTCATTCATGTTCCACCAGATAGAGGGGTTGATGGTAGAAGAGGGCGTTACGTTCGGGCACCTGAAGGGCGTGCTGAAACTCTTTGTGCAGGCATACTACGGGCCCGATACACAGGTGCGTTTCAGGCCGTCTTTCTTCCCTTTCACCGAGCCGTCGGCCGAGATGGAGATATCGTGTTCCCTTTGCAAGGGCAAGGGTTGCAGCACCTGCGGCTCTGGGTGGATGGAGATACTTGGCGCGGGCATGGTCGACCCCAACGTGTTCAAAGCGGTTGGCTACGACGCGGAAAAGTACACCGGCTTTGCGTTCGGGATGGGCGTGGAAAGGATGGCCATGCTCAAGTACGGTATAAACGACATAAGGTCATTCTTTGAGAACGACATGAGGTTTTTGTCTCAGTTTTGACCGGTCGGTAATCCGCCTCCGGTACGACCGTGTCCATACAACTCTAGGACGTTTCCTTGAAACATGAAGATAAGCTATAACTGGCTGAAGGAATACTGCAATTTTGACCTCTCGCCGCAGGCGCTTGCCGACGCCCTTACGGAGGCCGGCCTGGTGGTGGAGGAACTAAAGCCCCTGGAAGACGACCACTGTCTGGACGTAGAGGTCACCTCGAACAGGCCGGATTGTCTGGGTTTTTTGGGGATTGCCCGGGAGGTTGCCGCCATAACCCGCGGCAAGCTGAAACCTCCGGAGGCGGACTATACGGCGGAAAAATTGCCGGTGGACTTCAAGGTCCGCGTGGAAGACTCTGAATCATGCCCACATTACACGGCGCGCATAATCTGCGGCGTGAAGGTGGGCCCCTCACCTCCGTGGCTCCAGAGGCACCTTGAGGCGGTGGGACTCAGGCCGGTAAACAACGTGGTGGACGTCACCAACTACGTGTTGCTTGAATCGAGCCAGCCGCTTCACGCCTTCGACATGGATAAACTGCTGGATAAACGGCTTGTAATCAGACGTGCCGCCAGTGGGGAGGCGTTAAAGACCATTGACGGCACGAGACACGACCTGACGCCGGAGACCCTGGTTATCGCCGACGGGCAGAGGCCCGTTGCCATCGCCGGGGTAATGGGCGGTATAGATACGGAGGTCGGGGACTCGACTACGAACGTCCTGCTGGAATCGGCACGGTTCAAACCCTCGACTGTAAGGCGGGCGGCGAAGCGGTTTGTTATGTCAACGGACTCTTCCTACCGCTTCGAGAGGGGTGTCGACCCGGAGGGTGTGGACTGGGCGTCGAGAAGGGCCGCACGGTTGATACAGGAACTGGCGGGCGGAAAGGTATGCAGGGACGTAATCGATATCGGTTCCAGAAAGTTCAAGAAGCCGGTCGTTTCCGTGAGGATGCGGCGGCTTAACGGCCTTCTGGGGACAGAGATAAAACCGGCTACGGCCGGTGACATCCTGTCGCGGCTGGGGTTCGAGGTCAAGGTCCGCAAAGAGAGACTCGACGTGACCGTGCCCAGCTTTCGCGGCGACATTACCCGGGAGGTGGACCTCATAGAAGAGGTGGCCCGCATTTACGGCTACAACAACATCCCCACCGATACGCGCCTGAGTATCCAGGTAAAACCACAGAACAGATATGGACAGGTGGAAGAGATGGCCCGTGAACTACTTACTGGCTGGGGTCTTACGGAGGTTATAACCTACAGCATTGTCGATAAAACACAGTACCGGCGGCCCGGCACGTCTTCAAAAAACGCCCCGGCACTCACCTTGCGGAATCCCATCCGGAAGGGGGAGGACCGGTTGAGGCAGACGCTTATGGGCAACCTCCTCGGCGTAAAGAGGCATAACCAGGACCGTGGCGTTCCGCATATAAAGATATTCGAGATCTCCCGCGTCTATTTCCCAACAGAGAGCGCGAGAAAACTGCCTGATGAGAAGACCTGTCTCTGTGTGCTCTGGGAGGAAGAGGGTGTCGCGCCGGAAGAGGCGTTTTACGTCCTTAAGGGTGTACTGGAGGGCATGTTCGCCACCCTCGGACTCAGGGGCGTTCTAACGTGGCAGGGGCATCCGGGCGGGCCGTTTGACGAGAAGAGGTCCTGCCGGGTCGAGTACGAAGGCAAGGAGCTTGGGGTATTTGGGGAGATAAAGAAAAAGGTCGTGGAGGAGTACGACCTTAACTTTTCGCCTGTTATGGCCGAGCTGGATTTTGACGCTATTGTGGAGAGGGCCGACCTCTCAACGGTATTCAAGAAGCTGCCCCTGTATCCTTCCGCGGTAAGGGACATGGCCGTGGTGGTGGATGAACAGGTGAGTTGGGCCGACATTAGACGGTGCATAGAGGAATCGGGACTTGAATATCTGGAATCGATAGAGTTTTTTGACCTCTATCATGGCAGGCAGGTCCCGCCGGGCAAGAAGAGCCTGGCCTTCAAGCTCTGTTACCGCGCCAATGACAGGACGCTGAGGGGCGAGGAGGTTGGCGAGATGCAGAAGCTTGTGGAAGAAAGACTTACGAGGGAACTGGGCGCGGCGTTGAGGTAGTTTTTTGGGACGAATTAACGATTTTGCCTCTTCTTGTCCCTACCTGCTCTTCTTGTTTTTTCCCCTTCCTTTTTTCTTTTCTTTTTTCTTTTTTTCTTTCTTCCCTATGGCCTTTTCGAGGGGTTTTAGTTTGGCCTGTACAAACCTGCCCCATCCGGTATCACGGGGGAACGGCAGTTTGGCGTAATCCTCCACTTCCGCGCCCATTGAATAAATAGTCAGGCCGCTCAGGGTAAGTCTGCGGCCGGCCACCTCCTGGTGTCTTTCCTTTATAACCGCCCCGGAGAGGGCCTTCATGGCGTTTTCGGCCTTTGCGCACAGGGCGGGGTCTCCGTCGCTAAAGGTGAACATCAGTGCCTTCAGAAATTCTCCCAGGTCGTAGTGCACGCTGTACGGCACGTAACGGCCGGCTATGTGGGCGCTGACGTTGAACGTGCAGGTAAGACGGTCTGCCACAATCATCTTTCTTATCTCACGCGGTAACATGCCGCTGAGTTCAAGCGCCAATGCCTCCAGCCCGGGCACCAGTTTCTTGAAGCCCTTCATGTCAATAAGCGAAGCGGTCCGCATGTTATCCTTTTTAACGGCTTTCTCGTTCCGGACCTGATTTACGTATGCGTCTACGACAGACGATGCGAGTTCCCGGGCCGGGCGGTCCGGACCCCGTATAAAGGCCTCAAGGACCTTGTCGTAGGGCCAGCCGCCGAGCGCCTCTTCGTTCTCGGAGACGATTACGTACCTTGCGGTGTCGCCCACCTGGTACAGTACCTCGGCCATACCCATGTAGCACGCGTCCAGCCCCAGTATGTCTATAAAATCCTTGCCGTTGGTCTTCTTTATACTTTTTGTAATCCTGGTCAGGGCCTCTTCCATCTCGTCTATGCCGAGTATGTCAACCTTATCGCTGCCGTTATTCATGTCGTGCAGCAGGCCCCTCCAGCCCTCGCCGTAGCCTCCCAGGCTGATAAAGTAATTCTCCGCCGGCAGGTTCTCCACGGCCCATGAGGCGAACGTAGAGAGTGTTTCGGGGTCTCCGGTGTTTAACTCCCTGTCTCCCTTCCAGCCGGGACTGACCGCCTCAAGCGGCAGGCTGACCAGATAGTTCTTTCGCACCTCGTAGAGGTGGCCGCGCCTGTCCGTCCTGTCCAACAGCACAACCACCCGGACGTCGTAGCTTGAACCTACCGCCCTCATCTCTTCAAGGCTCTGTACGGTAAACCAGTCGAGGAAGTTGTCTCCGGCCAGGTAAAGGATGCAGGTCCATTTTGCAAGGGGTTTGCGGCCCTCGTCGCAAAGCCCCTCCGTTTGGAAGGTGAATAAAGTGACAAAGACGATAATGGGTATCAGCCTGTGAAGTCGCATGATTACGCCAATACGCGGTTTTCTGCGTTATCCGGTATCTTTAGGTCAAAACCGTCCTGTATGTTATCGGCCAATCTCTTTACCGCCTCTGGTTCGGGGGTCCGGCTTCAGACCATCTCGTTTGTCTTTTGCAGTCTGATAGCCATGCTTGCCATCACCTTCTGGAGGAAGGGGGGAAGTTCGTCGTAGTACTTCTTGCAGTGTTCCTTGTCTATTATTACCACCTCGCACTCCGTGCGTGCTTCGGCCGTCGCGGTGCGCGGGAGACCCTCGCCGAGTATGGCGCGTTCGCCGAGGAATTCTCCGTCACTTACCTTGCCCAGCTTTACACGCTCTCCGTCAACCTCCTTGAATATGTCAAGCGTGCCGCTCTCTATGTAGAACATCTCGCTGGCAATGCTACCCTCCTTAAAGAGGATCTCTTTCGGCTGGAGAATCTTTACTTTGGCGCCCTCGAAACTGATATCAGCAAACGTCATCTTTACTTCTCCTCTTTTTTCGAAATAGTGAATATATTATCCGGGTCTGGTTGAAGAAACAGTTGTGACCTGATGCCCCCTGTCACAATTTAGCGCTCAACACCGTTTCTGCTACACATGCCGAAGGACCCGAAGACATTATACAACGTAACATATTCCCAGGCAAGGGATACGAAGGCAAAGGGACCTGTCCGGGAACACAAGACGAGTGGGAGACAGGAAACACGGTTTTCAATTGTTAAACCGTTCCATGGTGTTCTATACTCTGCATCATGGAACTTTCAAGCAGCTGCATCCGCATGACCAGATCCTTTATCATCCCCTGCGTACGGGCCATTTTCACAACAATGTCGTTCGTCTGTTGAAGCCTGGTGGCCATTCTCTCAAGCATCTTCTGGATGAAAGGCGGCAGTTGTTCGTAGTACTTTTTGCAGAGCTTCTTGTCTATTACCACTAATTCACAATTTGTAAATGCCTCGGCCGTTGCAGAGCGCGGGAGTTCCTCGCCGAGCAGGGCGCGTTCACTAATAAACTCCCCGGCACCAACCTCTCCCAGTTTCACACTATTGTTGAGCACCCGCTTGGTTATCACGATGGTGCCACTCTCAACAAAATACATCTCGTCGGCAGGGCTCCCCTCATAAAAAAGGATCTCTCCCTGCTTGAGGGTCCTTGACTTAGCACCCTCGAATCTAAAATCAGGAACAATTGCCATCTCTTATCCTCCCACTTTTAGCAGTGAACATCTCGAGACAGGTCCAGGGTGACCGTTGTACCGAAAACGTTCGTATAATACCTTTGAAGACTAATGCGTGCTTGCGTTCAGCCTGGTGAACGACTTTCAGGGAATTATACATAACAAGATACTCCCAGGCAAGGGGCACAAGGCTAAAGAAACCTGCGGAGGGACCCTCAAAGGTGTTTACGGTCGGCGTGAAAGATGCGGGGCAGAACCGTCTTGCCGCGGCGCAACAGCACCCGGATTCCCACAGAAACGCGCAGACGGCCCGTCGAAAGCAGGCAGATAATTCTTTTCAGGACACTTCATTTCACACAGGTATGGGCAGACATGGGTTTGTCTGCCCCGTTTAACGGCAATACAGCCCGGGCATCGGGGTCGGGGCCTTTCCTTTTATAAGGGGCCCCAACGTTCTGCTGATGTTGCCTCCTACCCTTTTTTCTTGACTCCGCTTCCTGCTAGTAATACATTTGTCACAAGAGGAGCCTACCAAAGAAGTACACTTGCAATAAGACGCTGGACTGGTCAGTATTACTTGAAACTTATGAATACCAATCGAAATAAAAACCGAGGTTTAGAAGAATCTATCAAACGTGCTGAAAAAGGCGAATTTAGAGAATATTGGTTACAATTATATGTCAAAGCTAATTATAAGAAACTTGAATTCGATGATCTTGAAGGGCCGTTTGAACATGGCTATGATTTTAAAGGGATTTATAAAGGAAAAAGGGTAATCATTGAAGTAGAACGAAGCTCTAGAAATTTCGTTGGTCATGGGCATAATCCAAAAGAAGTAGACATATTAATCATTCTTAATGATGACGATACAGATAGGTCCTTATTACCAAAGAAGATAATCAAAATAGATTCAAAGGATTTTGTCCTGGCAACTCATGAACGGCGGAGAGACTATGCAATAGAAAAGCAAAAAGATATAGAAGTATTCTTCAAGATGCTTCCATTTAATCTTATAAAGAAGGCTCTTGCAACCCTATGGCATCTTTTAATTGAAGAAATTCCAAGTGAAGACACTCCTGAATCTGATATATTCGAAGAAGCCTTGAAGTCTACTACTTTCCAATACATCAAGTTTTATGATATTAACTTAGAAGATTTAAGAGAGCAGGGAGGAGGAAGGAGAGTTACCAGATTAGAATGTCTAGTAAATGACCTTATGAAATCGAATAGAAAGATCGATTACTTAACAAGTGAAGAAAACGAATTCATTAGATTATGGATAGAGGCCCTACGTAAAGAATACAGTTCACGGATATAGAGAAGCAATTGAAGAGAGTGACTCGTTTCATGCGCAGACCACCTTCCCTTAGCTCATAACCTTAAAGAATAAGGATTAAACTATATATAACGTGCTATCCTTGTGCCGCCAGGCAGGGGATATAACACCTGGACTGGTGCTGAGCTTAAGTAACCTTCCCCTTTTTATTCACCCGCTTCCCACAAGATTTTTGGACGAAGCCGGCGAGCATTGTATTTCTTCTCCCATTCTCTCATTTGACCAGTACTTATAAGATAATCAATAGAGGTGTTTAAGAAATTTAAGAACTCTTGGTCATTCTGCTTAACTGCCCACCCAACCGGCATTATGTTGTAGGGACGGTCTGCGAACAAATCGGTCACTACTTCAGGATATTCTCTAGCAAACTGAAAGGTTGTCCATGAATCTGCAAGACCAACATCTGCTCGACCAGCGATAACTTCTGTCAGAGGTTCAGATAAGTCTGCAGTAGATACCACTATCAGTTCGGCTTTTCCAAGGTATGTTCTTGCATATTCATGGCTTGTTTCTCCTTGTGCTACTGCAATTTTAATTCCCTCCTTATTGAAATCTTCGATAGTAGTAAAACGACCATTGCCATTTCTTATAATAGCACCATTTCCGATATAAATAATTGGCTTTGTGAAAGCAACCTCCATAGCACGAGGTATAGTTCTATATGTTGCTCCAATAGATAGCTCAAATTGGCCCGACTGCAATCCACTCATGAATGTGGCCCATGTAGTTTCTACAAATTCTACTCTTACCTCCGATACCTCTGCTATAAATCTGACGGCGTCAACAAAGTACCCGGAAAGTTCTCCTGTTTCTGGGTCTTTTATAATTGTAGGAGGATACACCACGTAGCCTACCTTTAGAACGCCTTCATTATAAATCTTCTGCAGGGTTCCTCCCGCCGACCTTGAGGAGTTGCCGCTCGGAGATTCCTGTTTGCACCCTGTTGTAGACATCAAATATGTTGTAAGCAGGATGATTAACAAGTAGTTTAGTTTATTCACAATGTTTCGATGTGTCTGCATTTCATTTTTTCTTCCTTAAAGTTACTTATTTGTAATACGAGGCGTTCTTTTAGAACGGTGTAATAATACCAAAAGGGCTTCTAAAGTTTAAGGGAAAATAGGCGACTTCAGATCAAACGCCAAGCGCTTGATTCTATTAGGGGTTGTGGGGAGTGGCTCTCTCCATGACCCCCGCTTATTTGAGGATATTTTAGTGTGTTTACTTGACAGTTACTTGCCAGTCATGATGAAGGGGGCGGCAGGCTACCTTCCCTTAGCTCATAATCTTAAAGAATAAGGATTAAACTATATATAACGTTCTGATGGTGTACCGTCCATTCCCTATCCTGAACGTATCTACGTAGCTCTGAGAGTTGCAGGCCGGGGTCTTGCTCTTGGGTAGATACCCTTGCGTAAATCGCTACTTTGGTGGGTTTCATTGTACTTGCCTTTTCTGCGGAGCAGCTTTATATTAAGAATCAGGCAGTTACGGGTTGCTCTGCGATTACCGTACCTGCTTAGGGGTGTTGGGTATCTAGCTACCTAACGCCCCGCTTTATTAACTCTCAAGGAGTATACCACACGTCTTTAATTATGCAAGCGTACTTCTAGCGTGTCTCCGTCTATTACCCTGCTGAAAAGCCCTTCACTTTCAATATCCACGCTTCCTCCGATAGAGCACATCCAGAAGTTCACTTGCCGGTTTGTTGTTTGGGTCTAGCAACAGAGCTTGCTCGGTATGCCTTATCGCAAGGCCATTCTGGCCCTTCAGACTGTACATCACGCCCAGGTAATAGTGTGCATCCGCATAATCGGGCTTGAGGAGTATGAACTCCTTGTACTGCCTTATTGCCAGGTCATACAGGCCCTTCTTGCCGTAGACCATGCCCAGGCTATAGTATGCCTCTGCATAATCCGGCTTTGTGCGTATGGCCTCCTTGTACTGCCTTATTGCCAGGTCGTACAGGCCCTTCCGGCCGTACGCGAAACCCAGGGTAAAGTGTGCCCCTGCTAAATCTGGCTCTAGGCGTATTACCTCCTTGAACTGCCTTATAGTCAGGTCGTACAGGCCCTTCTGGGTGTACACCAAGCCCAGGTTATAGTGTGCCCCTGCATAATCTGGCTTTATGCGTATTGCCTCCTCGTACTCTTTTATTGCTAAGTCGTACTTCTTCTCGTTATAATACGAGTTACCCAGCACATAATGCTCTTCAGCGCTACTCAATGATTCTGGCGTTTCTGAATCTGCTGTAGATAACTTACCGTTTTTATCGAAGGCCGCTATTAACACCACTGTATCTCCGTACTCCTTTGCTATCTCTTCTGGGGATTTCTCACTGCTAAGCCAGCCAGCTTGGCTAACAGACGGCAGAAATTGGTAGGATACAAGATTAGTGAAGAGAACATAGAATAGAACCGTGTGGAAAGTTGACAGGAGATTTTTTGGGCTTGTACTGCTCATTGTTTTGCACCCTCTAATGTGGGAAGGTACTACTAGCAGGAAGGGTTGTCAAGCCTACATTCTGTGGGCTTTTGTAGACCTCCTACACCCCAAAAACTGCTTTTTTTGGGAAGAAACTCTGCCCTACCCGACCAATACCACCCTAAACCAATCCAATGTCCTTGAAACCTAAGACTCTCTTAGGCAAAACAGCCTTAAAATCGATTCTGGCGGGTGGGTGTCTGTTAAATTTCGGGGCCTCTCGTGCTGCTTATCAAATCCTCCGGTCACCTTTAGATTGACTTATTCCCGCCTCAAAGAGTAATATCTGCATATAGCCGAACGGAACCGTACGGCAGCCACTGCAGTACTAACTTAAATACTGATACTTTGAGTGGGGGTAAGTCACCTTCCCTTAGCTCATAACCTTAAAAAATAAGGGGTTAAACCATATATAACGTGCTCAGGGTTAATACCCGCCACAAAATTAGTGCGGGAAGGGGGACAGGGGGTATCGGTCAGTGAAATCGCGCATTGTCAACCCGTCTCGTGACGTTCTATACCCTCCGATGTTTTATGCCGTGATGTTCCAGGCTCTCCAGCATGGAGCCCTCAAGCTCCTGCATCTTTACGGCCATTTCCTTCACCATCTCTTGTGTGTAAATCAGCTTCACAACCAGCTCGTTCGCCTGTGTGAGCCTTCTGGCCATCCTCGTTATCATCTTCTGGATGAAGGGGGGAAGGTCATCGAAGCACTTCTTGCACTGCTTCTTGCCTATCACCACTACCTCGCATTCGGTGTTTGCCTCGGCCGTTGTGACGCGTGCCGCCCCTTCACCAAGTATGGCCCGCTCGCTGAGGAACTCTCCTTCATTTGCCTCCCCGATTTTTATGATCTTGTCCTGAACCTCCCTCGTTAGCGAAAGCGAGCCGCTCTCGATGTAGAACATCTTGTCAGCAATACTTCCCTCTTTATAGAGGATGTCTCCCGGATTGAGAACTTTTACCGTCGCACCTTCGAAGCTAATATCGATAACGTTAGCCATCTCTTACTCCTCCTATTTAGATGGTAAACACCCCTGTACAGGCCAAAGGCGGCCTTGTACCTGGATATTCTTTGTAACGCCCTCAAAGATTTTAGCACGGACCGGTATTACGCCTGATGAAAAGCCTTACAAAATTATACATCACAAAGTACTCCCAGGCAAACGGGCCAAAACCAAAAAAACCCGCCAGGGGCATCTCAAATATCTTTACACCCGCCGTAAAGGGTGCGATATATACCCACTTCGCGGCGGCCCAGTAGTTCCAGAATTCCCACAAGAAGCCGCAGATATAGCCCGCCACAAAAAGACAGAGAATCCTTTCCAGGAACCCTTCCTCCAGGTTCTTGAGCAGTGAGTTGCCACCGCTTGAATACACTACAGGGTCCAGCAATATCACAAAGCCCGTCCACACAAACGCAAACAGATAACGGGCGTGATGCTGGCTGACCAGGAGCGGTATTATCAGGAAAAGGAAACCAAGCACCATGCCGCCGTAAACGATCCTGTTTGTTACCCGGAGCGGAGACGTTTTAAACCCCTGGAAGACCTTGAGGGTCGCCAGCAGTTCTGCCGTCTGGAATATTCCCGGCATTATGGTCGCAAAGGACAGGGCCAGTCCAAGATTGCGTATTACGAGGTTCTCCGGCAGGCCATGATACTCCCAGTTCTGGAGGTGCAGGTTGTATATCTCAAAGATCAGCCAGAACCCTATTGAAAGCGGCAGTTGCAGGAAGAATTCGCCCGTCCTCGTACTTATGAGCGAGCTGCCCTTGAGTCTGAAGATTACGGCGTCCACGAAGAGTATGTAGCCCCACCAGCAGATGGGAGTCGTCCATACGCTGATTGTTCTGGCGATGGGGTATTCGTTCTGCAGTATAAGCGCTGACTCGGCTGCCAGTATAAGGCCGAGCCCAATCCACCCATAGCCTTTGAAGCGGCCCCCGCCGGCGATGGAGTGTGCGGACTCTCTCACTTTGTTTCCCTGAAGAGAAAGTGTCTATTGTGCCGGTTCCAGTTCCAGCACGTTGACCTTCCCAAAGTCGTTGAGGGGACGGTCAAACTTGTCCTCGTCTCCCACTACAAGGATGATTATTTTATCGGGATGGAGGTATTTCTTTGCCACTTTCATCAAGTCTTCTCTGGTAACGGCCTTTATGTTGTCCACATAGGTGTCCAGGTAATCAAGGGGCAGGCCCTTATATTCTATATCCACCATGTGGCTTACTATGGCGCCGCTGGTAGTGAAGAGGAAGATAAACTGATTTATGAAGGTGTCCTTTGCACCGTTGAGCTCGTCATCGCTCACGGGCCTTTGTTTTATCCTCCGAATCTCTTCCAGTATAAGTTCTATGGCCCTTGAGGTGGACTCGACCTTGGTCTGACACGAGACAAAGAAGAACCCTAGATCCCTCGGGGTATGGAACGCGCTGTAGACGGAGTAGGCAAGCCCCTCCTCGTCTCTTACCTTTTTGGGTATCCTGGCCGTGAAACTGCCCTCCCCCAGGATAAAGCTCATCAGCTTAACGGCGAAGTAGTCCGGGTTTGTCCTCTCAATCGCGATGTTACCGAGGAGGATGGTGGACTGGTTCAAGTCTTTGTCGACGTAGTTCACGGAGAGTTCCGTTTCTTTGTCGACCTTTGGCACATGTGGAAAGTCTATCTTCTCCTTTTCCCATCCACTGAAGACCTTTTCGAGCTTCCGTAACATCTCCGCCGTGTCAAAGTCGCCAGAGATGCCCATAATCATGTTGTTGGGATGGAAGAATTTGTTATGGAAGGCTATCATGTCTTCTCTGGTAATCCTTGGAATCGTATCGGCGTAGCCGTTGACCTTCCGGTTGTAAGGATGTGGTTCGTACAGGAGCTTGCGGAACTCCCTGAAGGCTATCTGGGTAGGGTCGTCGTTTTCTCTTCTTATGGATTCAAGGACCTCTTCCTTTCTCTGCTCAATCTTGTCTTCGGGGAACGCGGGGTGCCTCAGTATGTCAGCAAAGATTTCCAGTGTCTTGTCCAGGTCCTTTGTCATTACGGAGAGCCCGATGGAGCCTTCCTCCCTGCCGATACTCGTCTCAACCGAGGCGGCCATGTATTCAAGTTCCCTGTTAATCTCTTCGGCGCTCATGTTCGTCGTCCCGCCCGAACGCATCACGTACCCGGTGAGGGACGCCAGACCGGCCTTGTCCGCGGGTTCGTAAATGGAGCCCGTTCTCACTGCCGCCGTTATGTTCACCAGGGGGAGTTCGTGGTCCTCCAGCATAAACAGTATCATCCCGTTGGGGAGCACCCTGCGTTCCACCCTAGGGGGCGACCACACAAGCGGCTCATATTTGAACTTTGACACAATCTTCGCGCCCTTTGACTGGGGCTCCGTAAGGGCCGCGCCCTTTCCGGGCATCGCGTGCTGCGCGTGCGCGTAGCCGCCGAGCAACACGGACACGACCAGGGCAAGGGCTATAATCACGACGTTCCGGAATCCGTTTCTCCTCATCCCTAAGCCCCTTTCTTCTTCTGAATTAACGTGCCCACGTTGCGGTTTGTTTTAATGAAATATTTCTTCGCCACCCTCATGACGTCTTCTCCGGTGACGGCTTTTATCCTTTCTACAGCCGTGTTTATGTAGCTCCAGCCACCGGCAACGGCCTCGTAATAGCCTATCTCGTCGGCCAGGCCGGAGTTGGACTCTAAACCTCGAATGAAATTGGCCTCGAGCTGGTTCTTTATCTTCTGGAGTTCCCAGTCCGAGGGCGGCTCGGTCTTGAGCCTCTCCAGCTCTTCATATACCGCCTTTTCCACTTCCCCGGTGGTGTGCGGGTGGCGGGGACTCGCGAAGACAAAAAACAGGTCCGGGTACTTCGAACCCCCGGCATAGCTCCTCACCATTACCGCGATCCTCTCGTCTTCTATCAGCCTCTTGTAGAGGCGGGACGTCCTGCCGCTGGTAAGAAGGCTCTCTATCACGTCGAAGACGTACTGGTCGGGGTGCGTGATATTCGGCTTGTGGTAGCCGACGGCCACCATCGGGTTCGCGTCGTACTCCACTTCTATCCTGCGTTCGCCCTTCTGCTCCGGCTCCAGGGTGGTTACCCCGGGGATGGGCGGCTGGGCGGGGATGTCGCCAAAATATTCCTCTACAAGGTCGATTACCTGTTGCGGGTTTATGTCTCCGACCACGACGATTACCGCGTTATTGGGCGCGTAATACCGGGTAAAATATTTCTCCGTCTCTTCTTTCGTAATGTTTTCTATGTCCGACATCCAGCCTATGGTGGGCCAACCGTAGGGATGGGCGGTGAAGGCCGCTGCGTTTAACTGCTCAAACAGGAGGCCGAACGGACTTGTCTCCGTGCGCATCCTCCTCTCCTCCATTACCACGTCCTTTTCGGAATAGAATTCGCGGAGCACCAGGTTCTTCATCCTGTCCGACTCCAGAAAGGCCCATAGTTTCAGTTTATTGGCCGGCAGGTTACAGTAGTAGCGGGTGATGTCATCACTTGTTGAGGCGTTTATACCCGTGGCCCCGTTTCTCATGTATATGGCCCAGAACTCCTCGGTGTTCGTAATCTCCTGGAGCCTCTTTCTTACCCCCGCAAGCTCGTTCTCCAGTGCAACCCTCTCTGCCTCATCGTCCGTGGCTTCGATGGCCAGCACCAGCTCGTCTTCTTTTTCAAGAAGGGGTTTCTCTTCTTCCCAGTCCTTTGTGCCGAAAAGCTGTGTGCCTTTGAACATCATGTGCTCGAAGAGATGGGAGGCGCCGGTGATGCCCGGACGCTCGTTTACCGAACCGACCTTAAAGACTATTCTTACAGAGACCGTGGGGCTCTGGTGTTTTTCGAGCATCAGCAGCGTCATACCGTTCTTCAGGACGTGCTCCTTGGCGTCCAGCCTCAGCTCCTGGGCGTTGAGGGTGGCTGCGTGCAGAAAGAAAGTCAACAGGACAGTGAAAATTATCATGCAGTTCCTGTGGTTTTTCATGATCTTCATTTTCTTTCTATCTTGTATTTTGCGTATAATTGATAACAGTCTCAAGGATTCTGCAAAATTTTGCAAATACCAACCATACGTCATGTCATTCTTCGGTCAAAAAACTCAGAATGACAATTATACAGGTCTTTCGAGATGTCGTTTTATGTATGGTATTTGGCGTTTATGGTGACGTATTCGTGGGAGAGGTCGCAGGTCCAGAACTCGATCTTTGATTTGCCCAGACCCAGATGGAGGTGTATATGCACCTCTTTTTTCTTCATCTCCTCCAGGAGTTTCTCCTGCTCGAAGGCAACAGGACCTCCCCCTTCAAATACAAGGACATTTCCAATATATAGGTTGAGTCTTTGCTCGTCAAGGGGAATGCCCGTCGCGCCGGCCGCCGAGATGATCCTTCCCCAGTTAGGGTCTTCACCGTTTACGGCGGTCTTGACCAGCGGGGAATCCGCTATGGCGCGGGCTATCCGCAGTGCGTAGGCATCAGTGGGGGCGCCGCTGACGGCTATTCCCACAAGTTTGGTCGCCCCTTCGCCGTCTTTAACGATTGCCCTTGCGAGGTGGTGTGTGACGTGGTCCAGGGCCTCCTGAAAGACAGGGAGCACCATTGTGGCGTCGTCTATTACCGGTTCGCCCGCAGCACCGTTTGCAAGAATAACGACCGTGTCATTGGTGCTCATGTGCCCATCCACGCTTATCCGGTTGAAAGAGTTGGTTACTGATTTATTCAGGCACCTGCCCAATATATTGCTTGGGACTGCGGAGTCCGTGGTAATGAAGCATAGCATGGTGGCCATATTGGGGGCTATCATGCCGGCACCCTTGGCAGCCCCGCCGATGGTGATTAGATGTTCACCCGCCTTTATCTTCACGGCAACCTCTTTTGTACGGGTGTCGGTGGTCATAATCGATTCCGCAAAGGCGTGCCCATTTTCCCTCTCGGGTCCCAGGTTTCTTACGGCCTCTTTTATCCCTGAGGTGACCTTATCGACCGGCAGTCGTTCACCGATTATTCCGGTGGAGGCCACGAACACGTCATCCGGTGGAATACCCAGGGAGCTTGCGGTGGACGCCACCATCGCCCTTACGTCTTCATGGCCCTGTTTGCCGGTGCAGGCGTTGGCGTTGCCGCTGTTGACGGCCACGGCGCGCACCTGGCCCTTCTTTATCGCCTCACGGCTGTAGACCACCGGTGCGGCCACTATCTGATTGGTGGTGAACATCGCTGCCGCCTGTGCCGGACGTTCGGACAGTATGATACCCACGTCATAACCTTCCTTCTTCAGGCCGCCGTGGGCCGCCCCCGCAAGGAAGCCCTTTGGCACAGTTACGCCTCCCTGTATCTCTTCCATATCCTATTTCCCTTTTTTAGAAGTTAGTGTGTAAGTGGCTAGTTTGTAAACAAGTCTGGCGGCGAGGAAGTCGGGGGCCGTATTATCAGCCTCTGGGCAGAGTTCCGTAACGTCGAAGCCGACTATCCTGCTCTTTTCCGATATCTTTCTCAGGAGCCTCAGGACCTCATACCACCCCAGCCCCCCCGGCTCAGGAGTCCCCGTAGAAGGCATGATAGAGGGGTCGAGTCCGTCAAGGTCAACGGTAACGTAGACCTCATCCGAAACTCTCTCTACCACCTCGTCGGGCCAGTTTTCCGTTTTATTGATGTCACGCTGGTAAAAGGGTTTAAGGTTGTTTTTCTTAACAAAATCATACTCTTCTTCGCAAAAACTCCTGATGCCCACCTGGGTGATACCGGTGAGTTCATACACGCGGCGCATGACGCTTGCGTGGCTGTATATAGAGCCTGCGTAGGAATCCCTGAGGTCCAGATGGGCGTCTATCTGAAGTACCGACAGTTTCGGGAAGATTTTCTTATGGGCACGGACCGCCCCAAGCGTGATGCTGTGTTCACCACCCAGCGTTACCAGTAACTTTCCCTGCTTAAGGATCTTTTCAGCGGCCTCCTCGACCCTCTTTATCATGTGTTCGGGGCCCCTGTGGTCCGGCATGAGTTCAGGGAGCGTGTGTATGCCCTGTGAGGTGACGTCGCATAGGAGTTCCTCGTCGAATGTCTCCAGGTTTCTTGACGCGTTTATGATGGCCCGTGGGCCTTCTTTCGTGCCCGTGCGGTAGCTTGCGGTGGAGTCGTACGGCACGGGGAGTATCACTAACCGGCTTTTTTCGAGTTGGGAGTCCTCTTCGGGCAGCGCGCCAAAATTATATGGAACGTATTCGGGTTCGGACATGAAACCACATGTACCCAAAAAGTGATTTTAGAGAGGTTTTGAGTCCTGCTTGAGGGCGGCAACCATCTCCGGAAGTTTCTCGTACAACCTTTTCTGAGGTCTCTTCGCCGCCTTTGCAAGGCCGTATGTCATCAGTATAGGCGCCGCTATAGTGGCGTCGCAGTATACGACGACGTGGTTCTTGACCTCTTCCTCTTTAACCTTTCCCCAGGATATAGCCTCCTGTGGCGTAGCCCCGGAGAGACCGCCCCACTGGGGTGAATCGGTAGTTATCTGTATATAGTAATCGTGCCCCTTGCAGGGCCTGCCAAAGACCATTTCAAGCATGGGCTGTGTCTGCAAATAGAAATTCTTGGGTGACCCGCCTCCCAGGATGATAACGCCGTTCTGCTTACTGGCGTGGATTACAGCCGCCGTCTGGAGGACGTCCAGGTTGGAGTCCACAGCGGCCTTGCCCCCGTGAAGCCTTAAAAGGGCAAGCATCAAGCCTATTGCCGAATCTCCGGGAGAGGAAGTAAATATTGGTATGCCGAGTTTTGCGGCCTGGGCCACAAAACTTCGTTCCGGGTAAGGCGCCTTTTCCAGGGTAACCTTCCCGATGATGTGGTGCAGGTGCGCGCTTGATATGCCATTATAATCCGTGTCATGGTTCAGAATGTCTTGCAGGAAATTGTCGGTTTCCACCAGCACCTCGTCAGTGACAAACGTGTCGTATATGCGATAGACCTTTGCCTGGCGGAGTTCGGAATCGTCGGCGCGGAAGTCGCCGCGGTGCATGGGCAGGTCAAGAGCGAAATGAAGGTCGTGATAGGCATTCGCGCCGGTAGAGATAACAAAGTCTACCAGCCCTGCCTCCATGAGTTCTATCACGATGCCGCCCATACCCGTTGGGGTCAATGCCCCTGAGAGGGTGAGACATATGGTGGTATCTCCCCCGGCCATCTTCAGAAAAAGCTTTGATGCCTCTGCCAGCCTGCCCGCATTAAAGGCCCCTGAGGCGGCGAAACCCTCCACCAGGTCTACCACACGCATGTCTTCTCTTGTCTGGAAGGCCTGGATGGTGCCCCCACGAAGGTATTTGTCTCTCAGCGTCTGTTGGCGGCAGTTTTTCATGGCAGAAAGACCGCGGTAGCAATGACGGTAGTCCACAGCCCGTCCTTATCGCCGCGGGCCGTTTGTGTGATATTCCTGGTCTTTACTATCTTACCGCTCATGCGGAAGATTTGTTTCCTCTCGTCGTAATTCTTTTCCGGGTCGAACTCTATTCCCAGTGTAGTCGCAAGCATGGTAGCGGCGAGGTCTTCGGCATAATCGCCCGCCTTTTCCTCATTCTCTCCGAACCCGTGGTGTTCGCTCAGATAGCCGTAGTGCTCGGCCTCGGCCGGCACCGCAAGCCCGATGGAAGCGCTTATCATTCGATGGGGTTCATTGGTGGAGTTTTCGCTGAGTACGCAGTGGACCACCTGCCCGGGTTTGATATGGGGGTTGCCTATATTCTTGGTTACGATCCTGCACTTCGGAGGAAAAATACTTGAGACCTTGACCAGGTTGTATTTCTCGATGCCGGCCTTTCTGAGCGCAAGCTCAAACGACTGGAGTTTTTCTTTGTGCTTTCCCACGCCCTTTGTAAAAAATACCCGGTTTGGGACCAGTCCCTGCATCGTCGTCTTTCTTAAAATAAGAGCTCTTATCAAAAAACATGTGAATCTTTACTAATTAGAATAAAGCCCTCTAAAAATCAACAGAAAATAAAAAATTAATTGCCTGAACAAATACGACTCACACGTGGAGTTTCCCCTTCGCGTAGCTATGTTATGTGAAACCGGGGCCGTGCAGAGGTAGATTCGCTTCCGGTGAATTGCTGTGCCGTGATACGGCATGTAACGTATGTCAAGATACACCATGTTGCGGGCAGGTCTCCGCGAGTCTCTCAGGCAAGACAATTACAGGCGGGCATTAAATGTATCGTAATCATGAAATAAATTGAGGCCGGGGGGGAATATATTAAATAAGAAACATCTTTTACGAGGGGGAGTATGTCGACATTACACAGTGTAATCCTCTTAAGTGTTGTTATCGCAGGTGGTTTGAACGGCGTTACGCCTCTTTGTGCCGGGGAGCAAGGTCGTCCGGCACCGGTACAACAAGAGGAGAATAGACTCGCCGAATCCGCCAGCCCCTACCTCAGGAGCGCCCGGTTCCAGGCAATAGACTGGCACGAATACGGCGAAGAGGCCTTCGCACTGGCGAAGAAACTGGACCTGCCCATACTGCTTGACATAGGTGCCATATGGTGCCACTGGTGCCACGTGATGGACGAGGAGACGTATGAGGACCCGGAGGTGGCCGGGCTGATCAACAAATACTTTGTGGCAATCAAGGTTGATATGGATGAGCGGCCGGACATAGACCGCTGGTATCAGACCGCCGTGAGTACCATCACCGGACAGGGCGGCTGGCCGCTTACCGCGTTTCTTACCCCTGACGGCAAGGTCTTTTTCGCCGGCACGTACTTTCCCGCGGATGACCAGTTGGGGCTTACGGGCCTAAAATCCCTGCTCCCCAGGATTGCGAATTATTACAGGGAACATAAAGGTGAGGTTCTGGCGCAGGCGGAACAACACCATCAGTTCGCCCTTGTGCAAAAGGACGCCGGGTTAAGGACCGGCGAACCATCTCCCGGGCTCCTGGATGCCATTGCGGGAAGGATTACCGGGGAATTTGACGGCGATTTCGGCGGGTTTGGTACGGGCGCGAAGTTTCCGAGCGAGACAGGGGTGGAGTTTGCCCTCTGGAGGGCCTTTGTTAACGGTGATGCGGGGCTACAAGGGCTGACCCTGAAGACACTCGATGCCATGACGGAAGGAGGTATCAGAGACCACATCAGGGGCGGCTTCTTCCGATACACAATGGACAGGGAGTGGCGCGTGCCGCACTTTGAAAAGATGTCCTACGTGAACTCCGGTATGCTAAGAAATCTCGTCCATGCCTATGCCGCCACGGGCAGTGAAGCCTACAAAGAGGCCGCGGAAGAGACGCTGGACTACATAAACCGTGAGGCGTCTGACAGCAGGTTCGGCGGGTTTTATGCCTCTCAGGATGCGGACGCCGGCAGGGGGGATGACGGTGATTATTACACGTGGACGGCCGCAGAGGTGGACGCCGCGCTGACCTCTCTGGAGGCCGGGGCGATTAAGTATTACTACGGGATAGAGGCGCAGGGAGAGATGCGGCACAACCCCGCCAGGAACGTACTGCGGATATCTGCCACGCCGGAGGACGTGGCAGGTGAGCTGAACATACCGGTCAAAGAGGTGTATTCTGTCATAGACAATGGCCGCAGGAAATTGTTTGAATCAAGGAATGCCTCCCCCACGCCGTTTGTTGACAGGAACAAGTACAGTTCTCAGAACGGGATGATGATTTCGGCATATCTGGAGGCATATAAGTTTCTCGGCCGTAAAGATATAATGGACGACGCGCTGAAGGCACTGGATTTCTTATTAATGAACTCCTACAGGAGGGGGAGAGGGGTCTTTCACACGTACTATCAGACAGAGGCGCGTGCACCGGGTTTTCTGGATGATAATATACAGATGTCTATGGCCTGTCTTAACGCCTATGAGGTCACGGGCTACAGGTTCTATCTTGGGGTGGCAGAGGATATCATGGAATTTTGTCTCGACAATTTCTGGGATAATGAAGGCGGGGGTTTCTTTGACACGGCCCGTGCCCGGGATAATCTCGCGCGTAAGTCGTATGAAGACGTGCCGACGCCTGCGGCAAATGCGGTGGCTGTAATGGTGTTGGACAGGCTGTATTACATGACGCGCGAGGAGGAATACCGTGAGAGTTCGGAGCGCACACTCAGGGCCTTCGCCGGGTCTGCCGAGGCATCCGGCCATTTTGCCTCTACCTACGCTCTGGCCCTTGCCTACCACATAAACCCTCCGCCCCACGCGGTTATAATTGGGAAGATGGACGCCCCGGACACGTTACTGCTTCTGGGATCTGCTCTAGCGGCTTACCGGCCGGGGAAGATAGTCACCCTGCACGACCCCACAGACGTATCTGAACTGCCCTACCCGGCGAGCAGCGACGGCACGGCGGTGGCCTATGTCTGTATACCGCTCAGTTACTGCGCACCCCCCACGCATGAAGAGGCGCGGGTGGCGGAGTTATTAAAGACCCTGGGGGTGGAGTAGTCTGCCAGCGGCTTGCAATACACCCCGCACGGCTGTAGTTTACGCTATATCCACCGTCTTATTTAACTGCGGGATGTGGATGCGTCTGGTGCTGGCGATGAATTTTTCCACCATCCGGATAAACGGTTCTATAAGGTCGGGGTCAAACTGCGTCCCCGCCCCCTTGCGCAGTTCCTCAAAGGCATGTTTAGAGGACAGGCGCTTACGATAGGGCCTCTTGGAGGTCATCGCTGCATATGCATCACAGACGGCCAGCAGCCTTGCGCCCAGCGGGATAGCCGCCAACTTTAATCCATGAGGATAACCCTCTCCGTTGAACCACTCCTGGTGGTGGAGGATTATGGGCAGTTCTTTTTGCAGGAAGCCTGTGTCCTTTAGCATCCTCACGCTTTCTTCGGCATGTATCTTTAATCTACCGTATTCTTCTTCCGTGAGCTTGTCTTTCTTTACCAAGATAAAAGACGGCATGGCGATTTTGCCTATGTCATGGAGGATGGCGCTGTTTTTTATAACTTCCGTGTCTTCTTTAGAAAGTCCCAGTTCTTCCGCAAACTCTACCACGTAGGCGGCCACCAGGTATGAGTGTGTAGCGGAGAAACCGTCTTTTGCCTCCAGGGTCTTTATCAGCCCGGTGGCGGCCTCCATGTACGACCTCTTGGCGGTATCGGCAGTTGACAAGAACCTCTTCCGGTAGTGTTCCGTGGATTTCGCCTCTTCTTTAGAAATGAGCCTTTCCAGGATTATACTTTCACTCCAGGAGACAACCGTATTCTTCCCCTTTAATTTCCCCTCGTACATGGCCTTGTCAGCATGTTTTATCATATCTTTGCCGGTTTTTATGCTTTCGCCTTCCAGGGACGATATACCCACGGTCAGTGTAAGCCTGGTGACCAAACCACTTTTCTTGAAGACGTGGCCGGCTGCTTCCTCCCTCAGCTTCTCCGCCACCGCGTAGCCGCCGTCAAGGCCGGTGCTGGGGAGGATGACGGCAAACTCCTCACCACCGTATCTGTACGCAATATCGGTATCTCTTATAGAGTTTCTTATTAAGTGAGCAAGTTCTTTCAGGACAAAATCACCAAAGGGATGGCCGTGGGTGTCGTTTATCAGTTTAAAATTGTCAATATCCACCATTAACAGGCACAGGGGAAGGTTGTAACGCCCGGCCCGCCGGTGCTCTGCGTCTATCATCTCCATAAAGCGCTGATGGTTGTAGAGTCCGGTAAGGCTGTCTATTGCCAGGGCCGCGGCAAGTTTCTTGTTGGCATCTTCAAGCGCGGCATGTTCTCTCCGCAAAGATTCGACCATGGTGTTGAGGCTTTCCGACAGCTCGCCGAGCTCATCCTGCGATTTTACCGAGGTGCGTTCTTCCAGGTCGCCCGCGGCTATTTTCTTTGCCGTTTCTGTCAGAGAGAGTACGGGCTCCGAGACCTTGCGGCCTATAAATACCGATACCACGATTACACCCAGAGTAATTACCAGCAGGAGGGGCCACAGCCTTCTCTTGACCATTGAGGCCGCTCCATATATCTCCTGCGCGCTCAACTCCAGTATTACCCCCGCGTCCAGTTCCGGCAGCCATCCCCACGCACCCATTACGTCTTCCCCTTCATTGTTGGCGTAAGGCTGCAGGGAAAAACCCGTCCGGCCGGAGACGCAGGCGCTTACTGCCAGCGTGGGTTTCCCCGTCCGGGGGTCAACCGGTTTGTTGCCCACACTTTTAAGGTATGAACCGGCAGGGTCTAGTATGAGGCAGGTTAGTATATTGCCTTCTTTGTCGATAAGGTAACTGCAACCTTCCCTTTTACCGACTATGTTCGCCAACACCCCTCTTAACTCGCAGAGATCGAGGTGTACGACCACGGTCCCCACGGCATCCGACCCTGCGAGTACGGGAGTCGTCAAAAAAGGGGCTAGATGCTTGTTGTTCACATTTCCCGGCTTATGCAGGTCCGCCCATCTTACAGACGTGCCTTCCCGGACGTCTTCGAGGAGCCGTTTTACGTCTTCCGGTGGACCGGTATCTCCGCCTTTTCCCTCTGAGGCCACGAGCTCGCCCTCTCTGTCAAAGACATAAATCCCCGATAAACCGAGCTCTTTCAGGTTAAAATGCAGGAACCCGGAGAGTCCTTCCCGGCCCTGTTGCGGTTCCTTAAGGGCCGTGAGGACCTGGCGGGAAAGGGCGATGCGCTCCGCATCCTGTGTCTTTTCCTTAATCCACAGGGAGATGACACTGCGGTGACCACTGCCCAGGGTATGGAGGTCCTGGATGCCCCTGACGTTCAAATCCCTTATAACCCCGGGGCTGTAGATGGCAAAGATTATTGCGACCGGGGCCAGAGACAGCAGGGCGAAAAGCAGCGCAAAGTGTGTCCTTATGGATTTCTTCATGAAATTCATTATACTACGTATTCTGTTTCAGCACACTCTGTTAAAATTGTGGCGGAGGCGGCGCTTATACTTCTGGCGTCCAGGCTCGGGCCTTTCGTAAGGTCGGGGCCGCAGGAATAAGTCCCCGTTGAGGACTCAGGCCGCCATGTTGACCCGGCAAAAAAGGTGTCGTTGGGAACCGGGTTTCACGTAGAATTGCGGGGCCGTGTGATATATAATACCGTACATTCATTTGTGAGACGTTCCGGCGTGACGTATGGTAAACTGCCTGAGGGGGAAAGGTAATCGTTATGCACTCGGACATTAACGAGCCAGGCGCAAAGATTGAAGAAAATCCCAGCCTCAAGGCCATTGTGGACCTGGTGGCATACAAGATATCCAAAAGCAAGGGGAGTAAGGGCCGGGAGGCCAATTTCCAGGAGGCCGAAGCCGCTTTAAAGGAATATATAGCAGACCATTTCAAAAATCCGGAGGATTTTCTGGCCAAGGTCTCCCGGCTTTCTGGAGACACAAAAGGGCTCCAGGAGATTGCGGAGGCAACCTACAGATACCATTACCGGATGAAAGAACTTACATTTGAGACGGTAAGAGGTAAAATAGAAAAGGACGAGGACATTGCGCTGAAGACTATTGCGGATTTGATAGCCTATAAAATATATCAGAGCCCGGACGACAAAGGCCCTGAGGTAAATTTGATAACGGCAGAGACCTTTGTGGCGGAATATGTCTCTGAGAATTTCATCAGTATTGATGATTTCGACAGGAGGCTTAAGGAGCTGGGCCATGACGTCAGTGCGTTAAGGTCTTTTGCTGACGATATTTACGAGCATTTCCATAAACACTAACCCCGTTGATGCGTTTTCTGATGGGGGTATACAATGAAGATAGTGTTTGTTCATCTCTCAGGCAGTAAGAGAGGCAGTACAGAGGTCTTCACCGAAGCTAGGCTGAATGTCGGCACAGACCCCGGAAACGAGCTGTGCTTCGACCCCTCCATTGACCGACACGCCGCACCCTTCCACGCCGAAATAGTAGAGCAGAAAGACGGTAAGTACCTGTTGAGGAGCAGGGCAGCCGGCATCTCCATAAACAATCAGCGGGTGGAGGAGGTTATACTCCACGACGGCGATATGATTGAATTTGGTGAGGGGGGCCCTAAGGTGTGCTTCAGGGCAAAAAGCGAAGAGGGGCCGGTGGGCAAGCCCTTCCGGGAAATGCTGGAGGACTCCGTCGCCATGGCCAGAGAGGAGCATCAGGGAGGACTCATTACTACCGGGTCCTTCTTAAGAGAACTACTGTGGGAGGCGTTTACGCAGTCTTCCCTGCGCTTCCGCATGGCGCTTGGATTTGGAGTACTGGTCGCCCTTGTACTATGGTCGATTATATTTTACAGCTCACTCTCACAGCGAAAGCTTGAGAAAGAGGTAACACACCGCCTGGAGAAAACCGCCGAGAGGATAGAGACACTGGAGGCCAGAGACGCTGTCGCCGAGATGATAATAAGGAACTTCAGCGGCGGCGTGTGTCTGATACAGGGCGTCTACGGTTTTCAAACAGATAAGTCCGTAGGCCCGTTAAACGTCCCCTACGAGTATACCGGCTCAGGTTTCTTGATTGGTATGGACGGTAAGATTCTGACCAATAAGCATATAGCCATACCCTGGTGGAGACGGCCCGGGCGGTACGGACCGGTGGAGATGGGTTTCACGCCAGAGTTCAAGGAGTTCAGGGCGTTTTTCCCGGGCATTGAGAAATCATTCCCCATTAAGGTGGAAAGGGTTTCAGAAAGAATGGACCTGGCTATAGTCAGTATCGACCACGGCGATAAAAAACTCCCAATACTGGAGCTGGACACCAACAGGGACATCGTTGTGGGCGAACCGGTAGTCGTTATAGGTTACCCTGCCGGGATAAGCGCCATTCTTGCCAGAGTCGAGAAGTCCGTAATGGATGAATTGGTTTATACCCTGGGGCTCGATTTCCTGGAGCTGGCCGATGAACTCTCAAGACGCCATCTGGTAAGGCCACTTGCCACGCAGGGACACATAACAGGCGTGCTGGAGGACAAGGTTGTGTTTGACGCCCAGACGACTATCGGTGGAAGTGGAGGGCCGGTTATTGACCGTAACGGCAAGGTGATAGCCATTACCTACGGCATCTTCACCGGCTTTACCGGCTCAAACCTTGCCATCCCTGCCAAACACGTAGCGGAACTCTTTGAAACTCCCGCGCAGACAGAGACAAAAGAGCGACCGGAGATGAAAGAACAGACAGAAGTAAACACAAAGGCTGAACTTGAAAGGCAGACAAAGATAACGGGCAGGTAAATCATCCTGACACAGTCCCGCGGGAACGTCCCCTCAGGGCCCTCAGGGCCCTCCGCCACCGTCACCTGAGGCACTCACTCCCCGGCTATCTGGGAGGCGGCAGTTCGGGAACATCTTGAATGATTATAGTAACCTCACCTTGCCAGGCACACGTCTCACAGTTTAATTCATGCCCGGAGTACGTCCCTACCAGTCTACCCTCGCCCGCAATCTGTACGGTTATGTCCGTGAGGACACGACAATTTTCATTGTAAAATCCGTACACCGCCGCGCTGACGATGGAGCCACTGACCCTGCCGGTAAACATGTTAGTGGCCCTGCCGTCTGTCCACGTGCCAGAGAGTGTGTCTCCCTGTTGCAATACATTGAAGACAAATTCCCCCTCCTTCGGCCCGTTCTCGGCCTCGTCCTGGCAGCCGGCCTCAACACCCTTAAAGTGCATCTTCCACAACCCTGAGAGGTCTTGATTCTTCTGGACCTGCTGAGCCTGTGAGATGTGCACAACAAACATCAGGAACACACAGATAAACGGCACCGTCCTTTTTAGAAATCTCATATTAATCCCTCTCCTAAAACGTCTGCCTTCACCGATAATTATACCTCAACAGCCTGAGGCCGTTAAATATTACCAGGAGCGAGGCGCCCATGTCGGCCCCCACCGCCATCCACAGCGTTGTCCAGCCGGGGATTATAAGGCCGAGGAACACGGCCTTTATTATGAGGGCGAAGGCGATGTTTTCCTTAATGACCCCCAGCGTGCGGCGGCTCAGACCGAAGGCGAACGGCAGCTTCGAGAGGTCGTCAGACATAAGCGCGATGTCCGCCGTCTCCAGGGCGGTGTCGGTTCCTGCCGTGCCCATTGCAATACCCAGTGTTGCCGCCGCCATGGCCGGCGCGTCATTCACCCCGTCTCCCACCATGGCCGTCTTGCCGTATTTCTTTATACACTCCCTTACCGCCGTTACCTTGTCCTCCGGCATGAGTTCCGCAAAGTATTCATCAACGGCGAGTCTCCCGGCGATAACCTTCGCCGTGCCGTTGTTATCTCCGGTAAGCATCAGAATCTTATTTATGCCGTTTTGTTTCAGCTCCGGCAGCGCCTTTATGCCGGACTTACGCACCTCGTCCGCTACCGTGATTATACCCAGCAGGCCGCCGGCCTCTCCTACGAGCATAACCGTCTTACCCTGTGTCTGGAGTCCTGAGAGCTTGGATTCTACGTGCGATATGGGCGTTCCCAGGTCCCTGAAGAGTTTCATGTTTCCTATGTAATACCTCTTTCCTTCTATGTCTGCGAAGGCGCCCTTTCCGGGGATGGCCTGAAAGACGGTCGGCTCCATGAGTTTTATGTCACCCCTCCTCGCCGTCCGGACTATGGCGCTGCCGAGGTGGTGTTCACTCCTTAATTCAATCGATGCGGCTATACTGAGGAGCCTGTCCCGGGATATTGAGTCTGCTGCCAGAGGGAGCACGTCGATTACCTCCGGGATACCCCTTGTGAGCGTACCCGTCTTGTCAAAGGCGATTGCCTTTATTTGGCCCGCTTCTTCCAGATGCATGCCTCCCTTTATGAGGACACCGTTTCTTGCCGCGCAGGTAATCCCTGAGAGCAGGCTCACGGGCGTGGCTATGACGAGCGCGCAGGGACAGGATATAACCAACAGCACCAGCCCCTTATAGACCCAGGGTGAAAAGGCGGTCCCCATAACGAGGGGCGGAACGGTTGCCACCAGTATCGCGAGGGTTATTACCGTCGGGGTGTATACACGCACAAATTTCTCCACAAAACTCTGGAACGGCGCCCTCTGTGACTGGCACTCCTCAACCAGGTGGGCTATGTGGGCAAGTGTCGTATCCTTCGCGAGGTGGTTTACACGGAACTCCAGGGCGCCGTCTTTGTTGATCGTGCCGGCAAAGACTTCCTGCCCCAGATACTTCTTTACGGGCGTTGACTCACCGGTGATAGGGGCCTGGTTCACGTAGGAATAGCCATCCGTGACTATACCGTCTAGCGGAATCCTTTCCGAGGGCTTTACCAGCACGATGTCCCCCAGCCATACATCCTCCACGGGCAGGACGACCTCCTCTCCGTTCCTCTTCACCAGCGCCTCACGCGGGGACAGGTCCATAAGTGAATGGATGGCGTTTCTTGCCCTGTCGAGGCTGCGCGATTCGAGTAACTGGGCCAGCGAGAACAGGAAGACCACCATCGCGCCCTCGCTCCACTCACCTATGGCCGCGGCGCCAATGACCGCGACGGTCATGAGAAAGTTGATGTCGAGGTCAAGCTCCCGGGCCGCCCTTAACCCCTTTATTGCTATACGCGGCCCGCCGGTGAGCATGGCGCACATATATAACGGTATGGTTATGTTTGCGGTAAAGCCCTCAAGAGACAGTACCAGCCCCGATACCACAAAGAGCCCGGAGAGTCCCGTGAGCGCCAGTTGCCGCCTCTTGTCGCGGTCGCTTGCTTTTTTCTGGTCAGCCTGGTCAGCGGGCGCGCCGACCGGGCTGGCACTCATACCGGTCTCTTTTATCGCATTTATGATGTCGTCCCTGCTCAGGTGCCGTTCGTCGTAACTGACCCTCAATTCCTTGGACAGCAGGAAGGTGTCAAGACTGCTCACCCCCTTCAGGCCCCCGAACTTCTTCTTCAGCAGCTTGGCCTCTTCGGGACAGTCCATTTCAGGGATTTTCAGTGAAAGCGTTTTTTCCATATAACCCTTCTACTCGTTGAACGCGGCAGTCCGCCGGAGGTGGATCTGACCTTCGGCACGACCCGCCGGTTTGTTTGGAGGGAAATCTGCCTTTGGCGAACTTTAACCCTGCGATACTACTTTCTCACGATTCCTTAACGTGTCTGAGGCCCTCGTCAAAGAGCCTGCTGATGTGCGAGTCGTCCAGGGAATAGTACGCGACACGGCCTTCCTTCCGGTATTTTACCAGCCTCATATTCCTGAGCACCCTGAGCTGGTGAGAGACGGCGGAACTCGACAGGCGCAACAGGCCCGCCAGGTCGCAGACGCAGAGTTCCTTCTGTGACAGCGCGAAGATTATCTTTATCCGGGTGGGGTCTCCCAGCACCTGGAAGGTCTCGGCCAGCCTGACCACCACGCCGTCGGCCTGCATCCGCTTCTCTACGTACTGCACCCTCTCGCGGTTGATGTAGTGCGTGTCGCAGATGTCTTCCTTTATCTTCGTTCGCTTTTGCAGTATTTGTTTGGGCATATTTTTATTAATTAATTTTGATATCCACGGAACTATTATTGAACAATTGTTCACATATGATAGTTAATGAGACCGTGTAAGTCAAGGTCGTCATATGGGGGGGTAAACTTATTATAAAGATGTTTTTGTTGGATAGTTCAGACTCCTTGTATTAGAATCTGGCCAGTTGCGGGAACGGTTACATTATATATAAGGGAGTACAGCGATGGAACCACTCAGGGGCAAGAAGATCCTTATCCTGGTGGAGGACCTGTATGAAGACCTGGAGGGATGGTATCCCAAACTGAGGCTGCTGGAGGCGGGGGCGGAGGTGGTGGTCGCGGGTCCTGAGAAGAAGACATACCGCGGCAAGAACGGTAATTATCCCATGCCGGCAGACTGCCGCGTGGATGAGGTGAACTGGGAAGAATTTGACGCGGTAATCATCCCCGGAGGGTATGCCCCCGACAGGCTCAGGTGTTACGACAGCGTGCTCAAGGTGGTAAGGGCCATGGGCGAGGCGGGCAGGGTGATTGCGCCCATATGCCACGGCGCCTGGGTGCCGATATCGGCAGGCGTGGTAAAGGGCAAGAGGATGACGTGTTACCGCACCATTAAAGATGACGTCATAAACGCCGGCGCCGTCTATGAGGACAAGCCGGTGGTCGTCGACGGCAATATGATAAGCTCCCGTTTTCCGGCCGACCTTCCGGATTTTTTGAAGGCGATTATATCCAAGCTCAAGGAATCATAACATCTACCCCGGTATGCTAGAACATTTCTTCCAACCTAAATCCATAGCAGTCATCGGCGCCGCACGGGAAGAACATAAGATCGGCCATAGTATTCTCAAGAACATCATTGATTTCAATTTCCCCGGGAGGATTTTTCCCATCAATCCCAATACCGATTCCATCCTCGGTCACAAGGCCTACCCCAGCGTAAGGGCGGTTAAAGAAGAGATAGAATTGGCCGTTATAGTTGTTCCCGCAGGTGTTATCTTACAGGTCGTAGATGAGTGCGCGGAAAAGGGCATCGACTCGGCAGTGATTATCACGGCGGGTTTCAAGGAGAGCGGCAGTGAGGGTGCGGCCAGAGAGAGGGAACTCCTTGAGAGGGTACGCAGGCACAATATAAGGGTAATCGGCCCCAACTGTTTCGGTGTCATAAATCCGCATCACGGGCTTAACACGACCTTTTCGGCGGGCAACCCTCCCGGCGGCAACATCGCCTTTTTTTCCCAGTCGGGGGCGGTCTGTGCCGCCATACTTGACTGGGCCTTGACTGAGCACATCGGGTTCTCTAAATTCGTCAGCATGGGCAACAACATGGACATAGACGAGGTGGACCTGCTGAATGCCCTTGAGGACGACCCGGATACGCGCGTCATCCTGGGCTACATCGAGGGGATAAAGGACGGGCGAGCCTTCATGGAGGCCGCGTCCCGTGTGACAAAGAAGAAGCCTATCATACTTATAAAGTCCGGCAGTTCCGAGGCCGGGGCAAGGGCCGTATCATCGCACACGGGGAGCCTGGCGGGTTCTGAGAATGCCTTTAACGCGGCCTTTCGCCAGTCGGGCGTACTGAAGGCGGACACCCTGGAGGAGCTCTTCATCCTGGCTGAGGCCTTTAGCCTGAGGGACACACCGCGCGGGCCGTCGATCGCCCTGTTTACCAACGCCGGGGGGCCGGGCATCCTGGCCTCTGACACGGTAGAACGTTCGGGCCTTAAGATGGCCTCATTTTCAAAGAACACTATCGAGGCACTGAGGGCGAGCCTGCCTCCAATGGCCGGCATATATAACCCGGTCGACACTATTGCCGATACGGGCCCCAAACGTTATCGCACCGCGCTTGAGATAGTCTTAAAGGACGACAACGTGGACTCGGTAATCACCATACTTGCCCCCATCGCGGTCTTGGACGAAAGGGAGATCGCAAGGGTGGTGGGCGAGCTTGGGGATAAGTATAAAGAGAAGACGGTGGTGGCCTCGTTCCTGGGGGGTCCCACGATGAAACCCGCCGTGGACGTGCTGGCCGGGTACGGCATCCCCAATTACCGCTTTCCCGAGAACGCGGTGCGCGCGGTTGACATGATGTATAAACAAAGGCAGTGGGTGGAAAAGGTGGTGGAGAAACCCGCTGTCTTTGAAATAGACGGCGGGGCCGTTGGCGCCGTCTTCAAAAGGGCCAGGGAGAAGGGCCGCTACACGCTGGCCGAGGGTGATGCTAGAGACGTGGTCACTGCGTGCGGGTTCCGGGTGCCCGGGAGTATACTGGCCGACACAAAAGATTCTGCGGTGAGCGCCGCCGGGGAGATTGGTTACCCGGTGGTCCTCAAAGTGGCCTCGCCCGACATACTGCACAAGTCTGACGTCAGGGGCATCAGGCTGGGGCTTGAGGGCCCGGACGACGTGGGCCGCGCATTTGAGTCAATCGTCGCGGGCGTGAGGCGGAGGATACCGGGCGTCCACATCGACGGCGTATTTGTGCAGGAGATGGTCAAGGGCGGCCGGGAGGTGATTCTGGGCGTCAGTTACGACGAGCAATTCGGTCATCTTATTATGTTCGGGCTTGGGGGTATATACGTGGAGATGCTTAAGGACGTCTCGTTCCGCATAGCCCCCGTAACGCGGGCAGATGCCTCTGAGATGGTAAAAGAGATAAGGTCGTATCCACTGCTCAGGGGCGTGAGGGGGGAAGGCGCTTTGGACATAGACGCGGCCGTCGAAGGCATCCAGCGCATCTCACAGCTGGTTACGGATTTCCCTGAGATACTGGAGCTGGACATAAACCCCCTGGTGGTACTGCCGCACGGGAGCGGCGTGGTCGCCCTGGACGCGCGCGCCGCCATAACGCCCGGATGATGGAGGTTATCTGGTCATGATACCTGTTATGATAGGTTCTGTGACGGAATTTTCGGGGAAGAGCCTGGTGTGGCTGGGTATGGGGCTCAGGTTAAAGGCCGACGGCTTTAAGGTCGGTTTTTTCAAGCCCCTGGGTGCGCTGCCCACCAGGGTAAACGATACCGTTGTAGATGAAGACGCACTGTCGTTACAGAGGGTCCTGGGTGAAGACGTACCGCTTGAATCCGTATGCCCCGTGGTGTTGACAGACGAGGTGTTGACCTCCGCCCTGAGGGGTGAGTTGAAGACGTCGCAGGTGAGGGACAAGGTGTTTAAGACCTTTGCAAAATTGTCAAAGGGCAGGGACATTATGCTTGTGCACGGATTGGGGAAGCTCTCGAACGGGTCGCTGGTGGGTCTCTCGGGGCTTGACTTTGTGGATGAGACTAAGGCGAAGGTGGTCTTCGTGGACAAGTACGAAAACCTCCTTGAGGCCCTGGACGGCTTCATGTACGCCCGTAACGTCCTTGGCGACAGTCTTATCGGTGTAATATTTAATCTGGTGCCGCAGGACAGGCTGGAATATGTAAAAGACGTGGTGTCGCCGTATCTTAAGTCGCACGGCATTGACACGCTTGCGGTTATACAGAACGACCCCTTGATGGGTTCATTACCGGTGAGGGAAATGGTCAAGGCGCTGAAGGGTGAGGTAATCTCTGGCGAGGAGGGACTGGACGAACTGGTAGAACACTTCATGGTGGGGGCGATGAACATGGAGAGTGCGCTCAAATACTTCCGTCGTGTGGCAAACAAAGCGGTTGTCACGGGGGGTGACAGGAGCGACATACAGCTCGCCGCCCTTGAGACACCGACGAAGTGTCTTATACTTACGGGTGGTTTCCATCCCAGCGCCGCCATTCTGGCCCGGGCGAAGGAGACGGGCACGGCGGTTGTGGTGGTGAAGAAGGACACGGCCTGGGCGGTAGAGACGTGTGAGAGCCTGGCCACTCACCTGCAGAGGTGGAGCGAGCTTAAATTGCCAAGACTTAGAGACATAACAGAACGTGAGATCGATTTCCCCCTGTTTTATAAAAAGCTTGGGCTGTCGCCGAAGGCCGCCAGATGAACTTGTGATGAGGTAACCCGGTATGCCGCCGACTAATAAAATGCTGAGAAAAACGAAGATAGTGTGCACGATCGGGCCCGCCAGTTCCAGCCCAAAGGTACTCAGGGACATGGCGCTTGCGGGGATGAACGTGGCACGACTGAATTTCTCCCACGGCAGTTATGAAGACCACGCGAAGGCAATAGCCCGCATCCGCCGGATATCGGCGTCACTGAAAAGGCCCATAGCCGTAATGCAGGACCTGCCCGGCCCAAAGATACGAACGGGCAGGATGGAGTCGGAATCTGTCACGATACGGAAGGGTGGGAGGCTTGTTATCACGGGTAAGGACGTAGAGGGATGCAGCGAAAGGGTAAGTGTAAACTTCCCCGGCTTCATCAAGAAAATCCGCCCGGGCGCTGCCATATTAATTGACGACGGGAAGATAAGGCTGAAAGTCACGGGCGTCCGCAGGGACAAGAAAGAAATTAGTTGCAGCGTCCTGGAAGGCGGGCTGCTAGGGGAACATAAAGGGGTCAACCTGCCGGATACGGATTTAGACATCGACGCCCTGACCGGAGCTGACAGGAAGTGCGTCACCTTCGGGCTTTCTCAGGGGGTGGACCTGATTGCGCTGTCGTTTGTGGGGAGCGCCAGGGACATACATATTGCCAGAAGATTTATAGCGTCGAAGGGTGGCGGGGACATCCCCGTAATAGCCAAGATAGAGCGGCGGCAGGCGCTGGACAATCTGGATGAGATACTTGAGGCGGCGGACGGCGTGATGGTGGCCAGGGGAGACCTGGGCGTGGAGACGGAGCTGGAGGATGTGCCGCTCGTGCAGAAGAGGATAATCCGCTCCTGCGTTACTATGGGCAAGCCCGTGATAACCGCCACGCAGATGCTGGAGTCCATGGTAGAAAGGTCCTCCCCCACCAGGGCGGAGGTGGCGGACGTAGCCAACGCCGTGCTGGACGGTACAGACGCCCTTATGCTGAGCGAGGAGACGGCCGTGGGCAGGTTCCCGGTGAGGTGTGTCAGGATGATGGACAAGGTCGCGCGTAAGGCCGAATCTACCATAGACCATGAGAAGCTACTCGCCGAGGAGCAGATTAGCGAGGACACGATAGAAGACGCCATTACACACGGTGCGAACATGGCCGCTATGGATGTAAGGGCGCGGGCTATAATTGCATGTACAAACACAGGTAAGACGGCCAGATTGGTGTCCCGCTACCGGTCGGAATACCAGATCATAGGCGCCAGCCCGTACCCGGACGTGGTTAACCGGTTGTGCGTTACCTGGGGTGTTTACCCGGTAAGGATGAAAAAAGTCCGAAGTGCGGATGAGATGATGAAAGAGGCGGAAAAGGCCGCCCTGAAGACGGGGCTGGTAAAACGCGGGGATACAATCGTAATAACCGCCGGCTATCCCAACACCAACATGCTGAAGACCTACAGGATAGGGCACCCATAACAATACGTCAGCCCCCGGTGAAAACGACGCAAAGAATACGCCCACCCGGGAATTTGGGATGGTCTCAGTAATGCGCGGTGCGCCGGAACCCCGTCTTTATGAAACAGTGGGGAGAGCCTTATTACAGAGAAATTATTTGAGGTAGACCTGTCATTTACGCCGTCTGAACTATGCCGCGTGGAGCAGGCGGGCCGGACAGCGGTGGTCATTGACGTGCTCAGGGCATGCACTACTATAATATACGCCCTCTCCCAGGGGTGTAGTGTCGTCTATCCCTGCGCTACCGTAAGTGCCGCGAGGGAATTGTATAAGCGGCAGGTTAAAAGACTTGGGAAGAACGGAGTGCTCCTGGGCGGTGAGAGGGACGGTATAAAGGTCAAGGGTTTTCACCTCGGTAATTCACCCAGTGAATATTCCGCCAAAATGGTCCGCGGCAAGACCCTCATCTTTACGACCACGAACTGTACGAAAAATCTGACGGCGCTCAACGGCCCGAAAGAGGTGATAATATGTTCTTTTATAAACCTTCCGGCGGTGGCGGAATATCTCTCTGCGGGAGACAGAGACGTGCTGCTGGCCCTCTCGGGTACTGACGGACAGATGTCCGCCGAGGACACCGTGTGCGGCGGAATGATTATCCATGAACTCCTGAAAGGGCGTGAGGTGGCTTTAAGTGCTTCCGCTCGCGCCGCTTACACCCTCTATCTCCACCACCGTGACAGCCTCCCACAGGCCGTCATCGGTTCAAACCACGGCATACGCCTTCTCGAACTCGGTTTCAAGGATGATATAGATTTTTGCGCACGGGTGGGCGAATACGAGATAATACCACGGTATATTCGAGGTAAAGTATCCTTGCAGAGTGGCTGAACCCTGCACACCCGGTCGCGCACGACGGGCAGAGGGACACACAGCCACACACACACACCCCGCCACCGCACCGCCATCCCCAACACACTAACATTTAAACTGCTATGTGCTTAGTACATAGGGCTTTGCTCTGCATGATGAAACAAGAAATCGTTTGACATTGATAATATTTTTTGTAAACTTAGTGGCCTTCGTAATTCTGAGAGGAGAGGAGGGGTGGTGGCGTGCAGGGCAACGAGTTAGCCTTAATTCTCACCTTTATAGTAGCGGCCCTTATTCCCGGGCTTCTCATATTTCTCACCTCGGTGCTTGGCCCAAAGAGGATGAACCCCGTAAAGGCATTGCCGTTTGAGTGTGGAATGCCTCCCTCCGGTCCCGCCAGGGATAGATTTCCCATAAAATTTTATCTATTAGGCGTATTGTTTCTTGTCTTCGACGTAGAGGTGGTCTTTTTTTACCCCTGGGCGGTGCTCTACGATGAACTCGCTATTTTTGGCCTTATGGAAATGATGGTGTTCATTTTGATAGTGGCGATTGCGCTTATATATGCATGGAAAGAGGAGGCACTGGAATGGCGCTAGAGGACGCCCTGGGTGGCAGCGTAGTCCTTTCAAGGACTGATAAGGTCTTGGGCTGGGCCAGAAAGTACTCCCTGTTTCTATACCCCTTTGTAACCGCATGCTGCGGGATGGAATATATGGCCACGGCCGCTAGCCACTATGACATAGACCGCTTTGGCGCGGGACTTCCGCGCTTTTCTCCCAGGCAGTCTGACGTGCTGTTTGTGGTGGGAACCATCAGCCATAAACAGGCTCCCGTACTGAAGAGGGTCTGGGAACAGATGTGTGAGCCGAAGTGGGTGGTGGCCTTCGGAGGCTGCACCTGCTCAGGCGGCCCATACGATAACTACGCCACAGTGCAGGGGATAGACACCATCGTCCCCGTCGACGTATACATACCCGGATGTCCCCCCAGACCCGAAACGGTGTTGGAGGGTATCATGAAACTGCAGGAAAAGATTCAGAACCAGAAGCAGGAGGTCTGATGGCCGAGAGCGTTACCCTGAAGAAGCTGAAGGAAAGATTCCACGGCTCTATCGTGGCGACTCACTCTCACAGGGGAGATGACACGGCAGTAGTCAAGAGGGTGGATATCGTGGAGATATGCCGCTATCTTAAGGAGGACGCAGACCTATCGTTCAATTTCCTTATGGACCTGACGGCGGTTGATTATCTTGGCAAGAAAGACCCCCGTTTCGAGGTTGTTTATCACTTTTATTCGCTGAAAAATAATCAACGGCTGCGCGTTAAGACCCCTGTACCGGAATCGGACCCCACTATTGACTCCGTAAGCTCCCTGTGGTCGGTGGCAGACTGGCTGGAGCGGGAATGCTGGGACATGTTTGGCATAAAGTTTAACGGCCATCCGGACCTCAGGAGAATCCTGCTCTACGAAGAGTTTGAGGGCCATCCCCTCAGGAAGGACTACCCTGTCGACAAACGCCAGCCGCTCGTACTTCCGGAGAGTTAGTCAGATATAAATGGAAAATGTAAGCACACTAGCCAGGGAAATCCACACCAAAGAGATGGTCCTCCAGATGGGCCCGTCTCACCCCGCCATGCACGGTACGGTAAGGATGCTCCTCACGCTGGACGGGGAGACGGTGGTAGACACTGACATCAACATCGGTTACCTGCACAGGGGCTTTGAGAAGATGTGCGAGAACCGCACCTATCATCAGGCCATAATATACACGGACAGGTTAAACTACGTCTCGCCCATTATCAACAACTTCGGCTACGCCATGACGGTGGAGAAGCTTTTTGGCATCGACATACCCGTGCGGGGTAAATACATACGCACCATAATGAGCGAGATATCCCGAATAACCGACCATCTCACCTGTGTAGCCGCCACGGCGATGGAGCTGGGCGCACTCACTGCGTTCCTTTATATGCTAAAGGCCAGGGAGGAGTTGTGGAAGCTGATAGAAGATGTGTCTGGAGGCAGGGGTGTTACCCCAAGCTACGGGAGGATAGGCGGTGTAAAGGCCGACCTCTCCGAGGATTTCCATGACAAGACGATAAACGCCATCAAAATTACCAGAGACGTACTGAAGGAGATACACGGACTGCTCACGAAGAACCGGATATTCGTGGACAGGGTGAAGGGCGTGGGCGTCATAACCGCCGACGAGGCCATATCACACGGGTTTACGGGACCCTGTCTACGCTCGACCGGCGTGCCCTATGACGTAAGAAAAGCCCAGCCCTATATGATGTATGCGCAGATGGATTTCGACGTGCCCGTGGGTTCCAACGGAGACAACTACGACCGCTACCTGTGCCGCATGGAGGAGATGCAGCAGAGCATGGGAATTATCGAACAGGCACTGGCCCAAATACCCTCCGGCCCGGTTAATGTGGAGGATAAAAGGATTACCTTCCCTTCGAAGAAAGAGGTCTACAGCAATATGGAGTCCCTCATAAACCATTTCAAGCTGTTCATGGAGGGGCACGGTATCTGCCCGCCTGAGGGCGAGGCCTACCAGGCCGTCGAGGGGGCAAACGGCGAACTGGGTTTTTACATCGTAAGCGACGGCACGGGTAAGCCTTACAGAATGAGATGCAGGGCCCCGTCCTTCTGTAATATGACAGGTGTCAAAAAGATGGTCGTGGGGGGCATGATAGCCGACATCGTGCCCAGCTTTGGTTCGGTGAACATGATCGGCGGCGAGTGTGACAGATAAGGGATAGCCGGGAAATAACTATGCCAGAATTCTCTGCCAAAACAATGGACAAATTTAAGTCGGTGGTAAACAAGTACCCGGAGAAGGGTGCGGCCCTGCTACCGACTTTATGGCTGGCGCAGCAGGAGTTCTCCGCTATTACTCCAGAGGTAGAGGAGTATGTCGCCGGACTTGTCGGCGTCTCCCCGGTGAGGGTGCAAGAGGTACGCAGCTTTTACACCATGTACACCCCGAAACCCCTGGGTAAGTATCACCTTCAGCTATGTACCAACATAAGCTGCTCGCTCCTCGGCGCGGAGGACATCCTGGGGCATTTGAAAAATAAGCTGGGGATCAACGTGGGTGAGACCACAGCGGACGGGAAGTTTACACTGTCTACCGTGGAATGCCTGGGGCACTGCGGCACCGCCCCCGTAATACAGATAAACGACGATTTTCATGAGAATCTTACCGGCGAATCTTTAGACAAAATACTGGGTTCACTCAAGTAACATGACCAATAAGGCCCCTACACCTATCCTGACAAGGAACTTCGGAAAGAGGGATTCACACGTAATCGGAGTGTACGAGAGCGGAGGCGGCTATACGGCGCTGAAGAAGGCCATTACCTTGATGACGCGAGAGAAAATTGTGGAAGAGGTAATGAAGTCGAACCTTCGGGGCAGGGGCGGTGCCGGTTTTCCAACGGGTAAGAAGTGGAGCTTCATCCCAAAGGATTCCCCAAAGCCCAAGTACCTTACGGTAAACGCCGATGAAGGCGAACCGGGCACCTTTAAGGACCGGCCGCTCATGGAACAAGACCCGCACGCGGTCATAGAGGGTTCCATCATTACCAGCTACGCCGTTGACATCCACACCGCGTTTATCTACGTCCGGGGAGAATACGCAAAGAGTATCCGGAAACTGCGGGATGCGATAAACGAGGCCTACGCCAAGGGGTATCTGGGCAAGAATATCCTGAATTCAGGTTTTGACCTGGAGATGGTTGTACATCGAGGCGCCGGGGCATACATATGTGGCGAGGAGACCGGCCTGCTAGAGTCTCTGGAGGGCAAAAAGGGCCAGCCCAGGATGAAACCACCGTTTCCGGCCATAGTCGGCGCGTTTCAGGGTCCGACCGTCATAAATAACGTCGAGACCATGGCCGCCATACCCTGCATAATAAATAAAGGCGGCGAATGGTTTAACAACCTTGGCGCACCTGACGTGGGCGGAGGGGTAAAGCTCTATTCAATCAGCGGGCACGTGAAGAAACCCGGTGTCTATGAGCTCCCCCTGGGGACGGTGCTCCGAGAGATTATATACGAGCACGCCGGCGGCATAAGAGGAGACAAGAAGCTAAAGGCCGTAATACCCGGCGGGTCCTCGGCGCCGGTGCTGACCGCGGACGAGATAGACGTCAAAATGGATTTCAATTCACTCGCGGCCATAAAGACCATGCTCGGTTCAGGCGCCATTATCGTAATGGATGAAGACACTAACATGGTAAAGACCCTGAATATCCTTATGAGGTTCTACGCCCATGAATCCTGCGGTAAATGCACACCGTGCCGGGAAGGCACGGGCTGGATGGTCAGGATATTGACCCGTATAGAAAAGGGCGAAGGAGAGATAGCGGACCTTGACACCATACTGAGCATCTCCGAGACCATAAACATGAAGACCCTGTGTCCGTTGGGCCAGGCTGCTATTGGCCCGTCGGTAAGTTTCATAACAAAGTTCCGGGGTGAATTTGAAGATTACATACGAAATGGAGGGGTTAACTAGAAAATGCCCGTCGTTACCATAAACGACCGAAAGATAGACGTCCCTCCGAAGACGTCAATCATGAACGCGGCGAAGGAGTTGGGGATTGAGATACCCCACTTCTGTTACCACCCGAGCCTAACCGTCGTGGACGCCTGCAGGATGTGTCTGGTGGAGGTCAAAGACGCGCCGAAACTAATAACTTCCTGCTCCAATCCGGTCAGAGACGACATGGTCGTGTTCACAGACACACCGAAGGTACAGGAGGCGAGAAAAGGCGTACTAGAGCTGCTCCTGCTGAACCATCCCATGGATTGCCCCGTATGTGACAAGGCCGGGGAGTGCAAACTTCAGGACAACTATTTCAAGTTCAGCCTGCACAGCAGCCGTCTTAACCCCAAAGACGGCAAGTTGCATAAGCCCAAGGTGGTAGACCTTGGTCCGAGGATAGTCCTTGACATCGAAAGGTGTATCGTCTGCACCAGGTGTGTAAGGTTCTGCCAGGAGGTAGTTGGCAAGGAGGAGTTGGGCATATTCAACCGGGGCGACCACTCACAGATAGGCAGCTACAACGGCAGACCACTGGAGAATAACTACCAGGGTAATCTTACAGACATTTGCCCGGTTGGCGCGCTTACGGCCAAGGATTTCCGCTTTAAGTCCAGGACCTGGTTCCTTTCCAGAACAGAGTCCATCTGTCCGGGATGCTCAAGGGGTTGTAACGTGGAAGTTCATTCCAATCACAGGTCCGTTGACAAGACGAGGCACAGGGTATACCGGCTTAAGCCGCGGCAGAATGATGACGTGAATAAGCTCTGGCTATGCGACGAAGGCCGGTATGGCTATCATTTTGTAGATTCCTTCGACAGGCTGGGGAAACCCACCATAAAAAAGGGGGAGGATTTCATACTGGCCGACTGGGATACCGCGCTCGACATGGTGGCCCGGGAGTTGAGGAATATATATGAAAGATACGGGCCGTCGTCTGTCGGGGTTATCCCCTCGGCCCAGCTCAGTAATGAGGACCTGTACGTGGTGAAAAAGCTCTTCCACGAGAAACTCGGCATCTCCAACATTGATTTTAAGGTGCCGGGGTGGAATGAAGGCGAGAAAGACGACGTGCTGTTAATGTCAGACAGAAATCCTAACTCAAAGGGTGCCGAGCTGCTGGGTCTCAGTGGTCTGGGGACGACGGCGGAAGAAATACTAGATAAGGCGGCCAAGGGCGAAATCAGGGCGCTGTACATAGTAGGCGGCAATATGGCAAAACACCTCGGTGAAGACAGGGTAAGAGACGCCCTCTCCGGTGTCGAGTTTGTGGTATACCAGGGGAGCAATTACAGCCCCGTGTGTCAGTTCGCCCATGCCATCCTTCCCGGCGCCACATTTGTGGAGAAGGACGGCACCTTCACCAACTTCGAGCCGCGGGTCCAGAGGATAAAAAGGGCCGTCGAGCCACTTGACGAATCTCTCCCGGACTGGGAAATAACGACAAGGCTCTCACATGCCATGGGTCACCCGTTACCTTATGAAAAGGCCGAGGACATATTTAACGAGATATCCAGAGAGGTGTCCAGTTACTACGGCCTGAGTTATCAGAAGGTGGGCGACAAGGGCGTAAAGCTGGCAACATCAGGAGAATAGCGACAGGTGTTCCTGGAAGTGACAATCATACTGTTAAAGATAGCCATCGTCTTCGGGTTTGTGCTGAACGTGGCGGCGATAATGAGCTGGGCCGAAAGGAAGCAGAGCGCCGTGATGCAGGACCGCGTGGGCGCGAATCGTGCAGACGTCCTCGGGTTCAGGATAATAGGGTTGTTCCACCCCATCGCCGACACCATAAAGATGATGACAAAGGAGGACTGGATACCCCCGAAAGGCAATCCACTCCTCCACACCCTGGCGCCTTTTCTCTCCCTTTTCACGGCGCTTATCGTCTTTGCCGTTATCCCCTTCGGGGACACCCTCCACGTCGGGGGCTTGAACATAAAACTTCAGATAGCCGACCTGAACGTGGGGCTGCTTTTCGTCCTGGCCTTCGGGTCGCTGGGCATATACAGCGTGGTCCTGGCCGGGTGGGCGTCCGGAAATAAATACTCAATGCTGGGCGGCATAAGGGCTGCGGCCCAGGTAATCTCCTATGAGCTGGCCCTGGCCCTCTCCGTAGTAGGCGTCATAATGGTATACGGGTCTATCGAGCTGGACGACATCGCAAGGGCGCAGGGTCAGTATATATTTGGCTTTATTCCGTACTGGGGTGTGGTGGCCCAGCCCCTGGGGTTCCTGATATTTTTTGCGGCGGGCGTGGCGGAGACCAAACGCACACCCTTCGACCTGCCTGAGAGTGAGTCGGAGATAATCGGCTATTTTACAGAATACAGCGGCATGAAGTTTGGAGCCTTCTGGATGGCCGAGTTTATAGAGATAATCGCCGTGGCAGGGGTCATGACGGCACTCTACTTCGGCGGGTGGCAGATTCCCTTATTGGACGATAAGGGGCTGTTTATACCGGGCCTGCTGACCATACCGCTGCCCCACGTGCTGGTGGTGCTGTTGCAGGTAGCCGCGTTCGGCGCCAAGGTAATATTCTTCTGCTGGCTGATGTTGTTAATCAGATGGACCCTGCCCAGGTTCAGGTATGACCAGCTCATGGACTTCGGCTGGAAGTTCTTGCTCCCTCTGGCCCTGTTAAACGTTGTATTAACCGGTTTTATGCTGATTATTATCTAGAGGACAAAAGGTGAAGATAGTAAGTGAAAAGCTAAGCTTCCTGGAAAGCCTGTATCTGTTTGAGATACTCAGGGGGCTGAAGATAACGGCGGGCCATTTTGCGTATAACATGGTTTATCACATAGCCCACCTCTTCGGCCTTCAAACGGACGTGCCCGCCGCGGTAACCATACAGTATCCCGAGCAGAGAATCCCCATGTCAAAGAGCTGGCGGGGAAGGCACCGGTTAAACACAAGGCCGGACGGCTCAACCAGGTGTGTGGCATGCATGCTCTGCGAGACGGCGTGCCCGGTGCAATGCATAAGCATAGTCGCCACGGAGCACGAGGACCCGGAGATTGAGAAATGTCCGGAGAGTTTTGAGATAGACATAACCAGGTGCTGCTGGTGCGGGATGTGTGAAGAGGCCTGTCCGGTGGACGCTATGTATATGGATACCGGGGAGCTTCCGGAGGCCGGCTACAGCCGTGAAGACCTGAAGTACAATAAAGAGGTGTTGATCGAGCAAAAACCCCTTCCGGGCCACCAGCGGAGCCTGAACTCGCCCGGTGAAGGGGCGCCAAAGGTAAACCCGTTGGGGCTTTATAAATAGACTAATGGAACAGATACTTTTTTACGTAGCGTTTACCATAGCAATCATCTCTGCGGCGTCGGTAGTCCTGCAGACCAGGGTAATATACAGCGTGCTGTCTCTGATAATCACGCTCTTGACCGTTGCCTGGGTGTACGCCATGTTGAGCGCGCCGTTTCTGGCGATTGTGCAGGTAATACTGTACGCGGGCGCTATTGTGGTCTTACTGCTGTTTGCCGTTATGATGCTCAGGTTTGACGAAACGGTGCAGAAGCGGCTCCGCCCCGACCTCCTTGGGGTGCTTGGAGTGCTTGTGGCGTTGACGTTCGGAGGGGTGTTCATCTCGCTGGTCTCCTCCGGTTGTTTTGAGTGCGCGTCCATTCCGGCAGACTTTGGCAGTATTAAGTCCATAGGGAGCGTGTTGTATACGCAATATCTGATCCCGCTCGAGCTGGCGTCGATTCTGTTGCTGGTTGCAGTGGTGGGTGCGGTAATGCTTGCCGGCAAGCGTTAGACCTTTTGGAGGAGAAGACAGTCTTGGAGCCTGAGGTTATTCAGCATCTTTTAGCGGTGGAACCGTCTCACTTTCTCGTACTGGGCGCGGCTTTATTCAGCCTGGGCGTGCTGGGCTTTCTTGTGAGGACCAACATCATTGTGCTTCTTATGTGCATCGAACTCATGATAAACGGCGCCGGTGTCACTTTCATCGCCTTTTGCAGGCAGATGGGCTCGCTTGACGGACAGATCTTTGTGCTATTCGCAATGGTCGTTGCCGCGGTGGAGATAGCCGTGGGCCTGTCTATTGTAATGCTTGTGTTCAAGAACAGGGGCTCACTGGACACGGACGATATGGAGGTGCTCAAGTGGTAGAAGGCAAGGAAGTCTTTAACCTCCTGTGGCTCGTGCCTGCTATACCCCTCTTCGGGGCACTCTTCAATTGCCTCCTGGGCTACAGGGTGGGCAACCTCATAGTCAGCATAGTCGGATGCGGCAGTATCGGGCTTTCGTTTCTGCTGTCACTGTGTATCTTCAGGATATTCTACGCCCTGCCGGTAGAGGAAAGACATTTTGAGCAATGTCTGTTTCAGTGGATAAGCTCCGGCAACTTCCAGGTCCCTGTAGACCTGCTGTTAGACCCGCTTTCGATGGCCATGATTATCATGGTCTCCGGAGTGAGCTTCCTTATACACGTCTACTCCGTCGGCTACATGGAGGGCGATAAGTGCTTTGCCCGGTACTTCTTCTATTTGAATCTCTTTGTGTTCTTCATGCTTACGCTGGTGCTTGCGGGCAATTTTCTTGTGCTCTATATTGGCTGGGAAGGTGTCGGTCTTTGTTCGTATCTCTTGATCAGCTTCTGGTATGAGAGGCGGAGCGCGGCGTCGGCGAGTCTGAAGGCGTTTGTGGTCACTCGCTTCGGCGACTTTTTCTTTGCAGTGGGGATAATACTGATTTTCTTGCAGTTCGGTACTCTCCACTTCGCCAGCGTCTTTGAGAATCCGGGAGAGGTTCTTTGTGCGTGTATGGCCACGTGTATTGCCCTGCTTATCTTTGCGGGGGCGGTGGGGAAGTCCGCGCAGGTGCCGTTGCATACGTGGCTTCCGGATGCCATGGAGGCGCCCACACCGGTCAGCGCACTAATACACGCCGCCACCATGGTAACGGCGGGTGTCTATCTGGTGGCCAGGTGTTATCCCTTATTTCAGGTGGCTCCGGGCGCCCTGCAGGTGGTCGCGATAATCGGCCTGCTGACCGCCTTCATCTCCGCCACGGTGGCGCTGGTGCACACGGATATAAAGAAGATATTGGCCTATTCCACAGTGAGTCAGCTGGGGCACATGTTCCTGGCCCTGGGGATAGGCGCTCCGACTGCGGCCATATTCCACCTGCTTACACATGCCTTTGCAAAGGCCCTCCTGTTTTTGGGTTCCGGGGCCGTTATACATGCCATGCACGATGAGATGGATATAAGGAAGATGGGCGGGTTGAGGCGGTATATACCTGCCACCTTCCTCACGTTTACCATCGGCGCGCTGGCCATGTCCGGTGTACCGGGGCTTGCGGGTTTCTTCAGCAAGGACGCCATTCTCCACGCCACCTTTGTCAACGGCGGGTTCTTGATGTGGGCCCTTATAGCCGTTACGGCGAGCATGACGGGCTTCTATACGTTCAGGATAATATTCGTGGTCTTTTTCGGTGAAAAAAGATGGGACCTGCACCTCCACCTTCCCGGGAAGGTAATGATTCTGCCCCTGGTGCTGCTTGCATTGCTTGCGGCCACGGGCGGGTATATGGGGGTCCCGCACGTCCTTGGAGGAGTCGACCGTATAGGTGAGTTCTTTTCGCCGGTTTTCGATGGTGCCGGGGCGCATGGCGCTATTGAATCTGTAGACGAGATTACGGCCGAAGCGGCTGAAGGAGCTGCCGGAGCGGTGGAAGGACACGCCCCCGCGTTGTCACTGGAGATGCTCCTTATGCTGGTGTCGGCCGTCATGGCCTTTAGCGGTATCGGGCTGGCCTATTACTTCTACGTAATGCCCGGCGGTAGAGACGTACCCGCTGCGATAAGCAAAAGGTTTGCCGTGGTCTATAGTCTCCTCACAAACGCCTGGTTCTTTGACGCGGTCTATCAGGCCGTCTTTGTAGACCCATATATGAAACTCTCCACCTTCTTCTGGAAGGCTTTAGACAGGGCCGTGATAGACAATATTGTCGGAGGGATGGCGGGTTTAATTACGGGTCTTGGCCGCATTGTGCCCAGCCTGCAGCTGGGGATGGTGCGCTGGTACGCGACGGTTACGGTGCTGGGAGCGATAATACTAATCCTTTATATCTAGGTTGATATCACAATGGACGCATCTAGCTGGCCAATTCTATCGTTACTAATATTGTTGCCTGCGGCAGGGGCAATGGTCATTTTCCTTGGACTCTGGCAGAATGAATTCCTGTCAAAGCTCCTGGCCATCCTGTTAGGCATCGAGAATCTGGTATTGGCTATATTTCTTTTTATGCGATTTGACCCTGCATGCGCCGATATGCAGTTTGTGGAGAAGCACAACTGGATACCCGAGCTGGGCGCCAGCTACAGCCTGGGCGTGGACGGGATAAGCCTTTTCATGGTGCTTATATCCACGTTTATGGTTGCCCTGGCCATGCTTGCCTCATGGAACCAGGAGGGAAAACGGCAGGGCCTTTTTTACGGATTCTTGCTGTTTCTGGAAGCGGGGCTTATCGGTTTATTCCTTGCGCAGGACCTTCTGCTGTTTTACGTCTTCTGGGAAATCATGTTGATACCGATGTACTTCCTTATCGGCGTGTGGGGAGGTGAGAACAGGCGCTATGCCACGCTGAAGCTCATAATATACACGATGAGCACCAGCCTGCTCATGCTGGTGGCCATACTTGCCCTTTACTTCTTCCATCACGGCCAGACGGGGGAGTACACCTTTGACATAACGAGGCTCTATGACACGCCGATTCCGCCACATGCCTTGCTGCCGATGGCGCTTGCGTTTTTTGTGGCGTTTGCGGTAAAGTCACCCCTGTTCCCCTTCCATACCTGGCTTACAGACGCGCATGCCGAGGCCCCGGTCTCGGGTGCCGTGGATATCACCGGCTTACTTATAAAGACGGGGGCTTACGCGTTCCTGCGGTTCCTGTTGCCCCTGTTCCCGGAATTTTCTACAAGCTTTGCCCCTATTGTGGTGGTACTTGCGCTCATCGCCAACCTGTACGGCGCTACGTTGGCGGCGGCACAGGATGACATGAAGAGGCTTATTGCCTACGCCAGTATTAGCCACGTCGGACTGGTTATACTCGGGATATTTGTGTTTAACGTCCAGGGTATTGAGGGTGCGCTGTTTATGATGGTCTCAATCGCCCTCTGCAGCGGTGGACTGTTTCTGGTTGTAGGTATGATTCACCAGAGGAGCGGGAGCAAAAAGATTTCTCAACTGGGCGGGCTGTGGAAGGATATGCCGGTTCTGGCAGGTTTCTTCCTGTTTTTTGTAGTTGCTTCGGTGGGCCTGCCGGGATTGAGCAACTTCGTCGGTGAGTTCCTGATCTTCATTGGCGCGTTCAAAGTCAGTGTGATTTACGGCGTGCTGGCCGCCTTTGTGGTGGTGCTTACCGCCGTCTATCTGCTGTGGATGTTCTGGAGGATTATGCTGGAGAAGCCGCCCGAAGGCGCCAGGTCCTGGCAGGACCTTTCTCTGGCAGAAACGGTTACTCTTACTATACCCGCGGTCATAGTGGTCGTCATTGGCGTATATCCTAATCTGTTGCTCGACAGGATTGAACCCTCCGCCTTAAAACTTATAGGACAGGTGAAGAAAGAAACGGCACAATTGGACGATACCGGGAGAGAAAACGGTGTCCGTCTGGTCAAGACTGAAAGAGATGGGTCTGAATAAACTATGGAGATAACGCTTCCTTTTGTCAATCTGAGTACGATAATGCCGCTGCTCATCGTGGCCTTCTTTGCGATGGCGGCGTTGTTGGTAGACGCGTTCTATCGCAATAAGCTGTACGTGTTTATAACGAGCCTTCTGGGGCTGGGCCTCGCCCTCTTTGCAGTGTATTCACAATGGGGGGCCGTTGTTCCACCTGAGGAATCCATGGTGGCCATCAACAGCTACACGGTATTCTTCGATACTATATTTATATTGGTCGCGGCCGCGACAATGTTCATATCCTTGGGTTACGTGGAATTTACGGGTATTGACGGCGGGAAATATTATCCGCTCCTTTTGCTGGCTGTTCTGGGGATGATGCTTCTTGTGTCGTGCAGGGACCTGCTCGTGATGTTCCTGGCCATAGAGCTTTTATCCATATCATCCTACGTTCTGGTCGCCTCCCAGAGGGAAAGGTGGGTATCCAATGAGGCCGCCATTAAATACATGCTTACGGGTGCTTTTGCCAGCGCGTTTTTACTTTTTGGTATAGCCCTTGTCTTCGGTGGCACGGGGACGATTGATTTCATAAAGATAAAGCAGGCACTTTCGCAGGGTACGGTACCGTTCCACGCCCAGATAGGTCTGGCAATGATGCTGGTAGGGCTGGGCTTTAAGATTTCGATGGTCCCTTTCCACATGTGGGCGCCTGACGTCTATGAAGGGGCACCGACGCCCATCAGCGGTTTCCTGTCCGCGGGGAGCAAGATAGCCGTCTTCGCCCTCTTACTGAGGCTCTTTGCAGGGCCGTTCGCCGTACCGCACGTTGACTGGGTGGCCACGCTCTGGTGGATTTCGGTCTTGACCATGTTTGTGGGTAACATCTCCGCACTGCTTCAGAACAGCGTTAAGAGAATGCTTGCCTACTCCAGTATTGCCCAAGTAGGTTATATGCTTGTCGCCCTGGTCGTACTTGATACGAGGGCGATGGAGGCCGCCGTTCTGTATATGGCCGTGTACGCGATGACCGGGCTGGCGGCATTCGGTTGTATAGCCTATCTATCCAAGGGGCCCGAGGAGAGACTCAACGTACAGGATTATGCGGGGGTGGCCTACAATTACCCGATACAGTCTGCCGTCCTGTCCGTATGCCTCCTCTCTCTGGCGGGGATTCCTCTTACGGCAGGATTTATAGGAAAGTTGTATCTATTTGGCGCGGCGGTTAACGCGGGCTTCGTAGGCCTGGCCGTGATCGGCGTACTTAATTCGGCTGTCTCCTTATATTACTACCTGGGACTCCTGCTGAGGATGTACACAATGCCTGAGGGGGCGGGCGAGCCGGTGGTAACTCATCCAATGGCGGGGAGGTTGGTCCTGGCCATATTGGGTGTTGCCATCCTGGTCCTGGGGGTTTATCCCTCTCCTGTGTTGGGGTTAATTAAAGAGGCTGTTGCCGCGATAGCGTCTCCCGTGATGTAATTCCTTCCACATAATATATGCCCTCGCTAAAGACCTTCGACTGCATAGTAGTAGGCGGTGGGCCCGCAGGCTCTATGGCAGCCTATACGCTTGCCGGCAATGGGATAAGTGTTGCCATATTAGAGGCAAAAGACCCTTCCACAGCCTCCGTATCCAAGGTGTGCGGGGGTGGACTGCAGCTAAAGGCCGTTCGTATACTACCGTTCGACGTTAAAGAGGTGGTGGAACGGGAGGTCTTCGGCATGGTCTTCCAGCGGGGGCTGAGGGAGAGGTTTACGAGGAGGTGCAGCCTGCCCATCTCTTACACCGTGAACCGCGCCAGGTTTGATGACTTTCTGCTCAGACATGCCCTGGGGGTTGGGGCAAAGCTCTTCCATGGGGAAAAGGCACTGTCACTCGAACCTACCACCGGCCGCACAGGCATTACCAGGGTCTTTACCGGCGGAGACGTCTTTGAGGCCCGTGTGGTGGTCGGCGCGGATGGGGCACACAGCATGGTAAGGAAGGTCTTAAAAGACCCCGGCGGTACTGCCTTGGTTCAGCTGGGTCTTGTCTGTGAGGTAGAAAAAGAGAGAAGCAATGCCCGGATACCGGAAAACCTCTTTATAATTGACTGGGGCAGCGTTCCGGGTGGATACGCGTGGATATTCCCCAAGGAGACCACCCTTACAGTAGGCGCCATGGTTCCCCGTGAATTGGCCGGGATTTTGAGGCCATACCTGCATAAATTTCTTGAAAAAGAGGGCCTGAAGATACCTGATGACGGACGTCTTTCCACGCATCCTATACCTACCCGGAGGCCGGGAGAACGTATTGCCGCGGGCTGGGGGGTGCTGGTGGGTGATGCCGCGGGGCTTGTAGACCCGTTTATGGGCGAGGGGCTGTATTATGCCCTGAGGAGCGGGCAGATTGCCGCATGTCATATCCAGAAGTATCTCGCCGGAGGAGGCGACAGTCTCCTGGACTACGAGAGGGAAATCGACGTGGGGCTGATGCAGGAGATAATCGCCGCGGGAAAGATGCGGAGTTTCTTCAATACCTTCCCCCGCTACATCCACAACCTGTACCGCAGGAACGACCGGCTGTGGTATGCCTACTGCGAGGTGCTGCGCGGAGACAGGACTCTGGAGGGGCTGCAGAGGGTCAGGGCCAGGCCGCCCGGGCCGATACTGAGGTATCTGGAAAAATTTACCGCCTGGTATGAGGCGCGGCAAATAAGCAGATTCAATGGGTCCCCAATGTATAAATTTTTAGTCTCGAAGGGGGACAGTTCGAAGAGTTAAAGGGTTGAGGCTGCAAAATAATTCAATGATGACTATTTTTCAAACCGGCTGGTTCGGACGGGTTAAAACTTCAATATTTCTTCGGTCTTCTTCTCAATGGTCTGGGTAACCTTTTTTTCGTAAGAGTGTGTCAGGTCCAGCACCTTATTCCTGGTCTTGTGGGCATCGTCCTCGGTGAGTATGGAGTCCTTTTCCTCTTTGTCTATACGCTTGTTGGCCTCCCTGCGTATGTTTCTTATAGAGACCTTGGTACCCTCAGAGAGTTCTTTGACCTGGGATGCCAGTTTCTTCCTGCGTTCTTCGCTTAAGGGAGGGAGGTTGATGCGGATACACTTCCCGTCGTTCTGGGGGTTAAGCCCCAGATCAGACTGCAGGATGGCTTTTTCTATCTCTTTCAGTACAGAGGGGTCGTATGGTTTTATTACGATGGCCTGTGGTTCGGGTATGGCTACCGTGGCAAGTTGTTTCAGTGGCGTGCCCGTGCCGTAGTAGTCAACCTTTACATGATCGACGAGACCGGGGCTGGCACGTCCGGCGCGTATGCCTTTCAACTCCTCGTCCAGTACGTGCAACATTTTTTCCATCTTCTTTTCCGCCCCCTGTAGAATCTCTTCGGCGCTCATCTCTTTTCGCCCTTACTGCTGATGAACGTGCCTATAGGCTCTCCCTCAAGGACCTTCCTGATATTTTGCCGCGTCTTTAGTTTGAATATGATTATGGGCAGGCCATTGTCCCTGCAGAGGATAAGCGCGGCAGGGTCAAAGATGGTTTTGAAGCCACCTTCGAGTATCTGGTTATAGTCCAGCCTGTCGAACAACTCCGCGTCGGGTTCTTTAAACGGGTCGGCTGAATATACGCCTTCGACCTTGGTCGCCTTTAACAGTATGTCTGCCTCAAGTTCCAGCGCTTTTATGGCGGCGGCGCTGTCTGTGGTAAGGTACGGGTTTCCAGTTCCGCCTGCCAGTATAACGACCCGTCCTTCGTCCATGTATTTCTTGCAGTTTCGTCTGTTATATGGTTCGATCAGTTCATATATCTCAAGCACACTCTGGGCAGCGGTCTTAATCCCTATCTTCTCCAAGATGTCCTGAAGCACCAGGGCGTTTATGATGGTGGCTACCATACCCGCGCTGTCTGCCTGTGCGCGGCTGAGACCTAACTTAGAAAGCTCTACCCCCCTGACCATATTGCCCCCGCCCACCACCAGGGCTAGCTTCGCACCGGTGGCGACGGCATCCTCTATCTCGCGGGCTATAAAATTTACGCTGTCCGGGTCGATGCCCGCCCCAAATTCTTCTCCACTTATCTTTACTACCACCGTGTTGTATTTGGCGTTTACCATGAGAAGACCCGCCGGTTAGGTTGTTAGTCGTTCTTCACTTACCAACTTCAAACCTCGCAAACCTGTTTACTTTAATGTTCTCTCCCAGCTTGGCAATACACGCGGTGAGGACGTTTCCTATAGTCTGACTGTCATCCTTTATGAACGGCTGCTCAAGGAGGCATTTCCCCTTATAAAAGGCCTCAAGCTTGCCGCTGATTACTTTTTCTATTATCTCCGCAGGCTTGTCAGAAACTCCGCGCTGAAACTCCGCCTTTTTTTCTTCCACGACCTGGGGGTCTACGTCTTCCTTGCAGACGGCCATGGGATTGGTAGCCGCAACCTGCATGCACAGGTCCTTCAGGAGCTGTTCAACCAGATCGTTTTTTGCGACGAAGTCCGTCTCACAGTTGACTTCGACCATGACACCTACCTTGCCGTTAAAATGTATGTAAGAACCTATCCGGCCTTCTTTTGTGGTGCGGGAGCTCTTTTTCTCGGCGATACGGTGACCCTTCTTTCTGAGTATCTCTGCGGCCCTGTCGAAATCGCCGCCCGTCTCCTCCAGGGCATTCTTACAGTCTAACACCCCTGCACTGGTCTTCTCCCTCAGTGCTTTTACGTTCTCCTTGTCAACAGGCATTTGCCGATTTCCTTCTGTTTCTTACGTCGTTCGTGGATTCTAAGGCTGGCCGACTTCTTGATGACTGACTACCGGCTCACTGGGCTTACCGTTCAGTACGGCGTCGGTCATTTTGGTGAGAAAGACTTCGATTGATCTCATGGCGTCATCGTTTCCTGGAATACATATGTCTACCAGGTCAGGGTCACAGTCCGTATCTGTAAGACAAATAGTGGGGATACCAAGCTTGTTGGCCTCTTTTACAGCCGTTATTTCTCTGTTCGGGTCAACAATAATGACGGCTCCCGGCAGTTCTGTCATATTCCTCATGCCGTCCAGGTTCTTTTTAAGTTTTCTTGCCTCTCTATTCAAGGAGGATATGATTTTTTTGCTGTACTGGTTTGCGTCTTCACCGGCGAGAAGTTCTTCAAGCTCCTTAAGGTGCTTAATTCTCAGGCTTATGGTGTTGAAGTTGGTTAGCGTACCACCCAGCCACCTTTCAGTCACAAAGTGCATCCCGGCCCGCCTGGCTTCACGGGTGACTGTATTACGCGCCTGCCATTTGGTGCCCACAAAGAGGACGTCTTTGCCCGAGCCGGACAGCTTTGTTAGAAATTTATGGGCCGTTATGAGACCCCTTAAAGTTTCTCTTAAATTGATAATGTGTATAAGGTTATGTCTACCGAAAATATACGGTTTCATCTTTGGATTCCACCTCGAAGTCCTGTGTCCAAAGTGAAATCCGGCTCTTATCAATTCTTCGAGCGTAATTACCGGCAAAAAATTCCCTCCTGTTAATACGTCTGGCTACCGGAGTTAAAAGAAGCTAAAATGTAGCACAAATATCGAAAATGTCAAGATAACACGCCAACCTTATCTGTGCTTGCGACGGGAACATCATCGGGAATGGATTCGATGGGTATAGGGAGCTTGGGATTCGGTGGGAGGGGATCAATATACTTCCTCCGGTACGCCTTGCTTTGCATCCTGCAGCTTGAGAATTTCCGGTTAAAGTCAGGATGTGTTACCATCTTCTTCCATATTGATTGTATAGGCATATCCCTTACGTTTCCAAAGTTTATCGGATTAAAGTCACAGGGGTTTATATCACCGTACGCCGTCATGTAGAACTGAGAACTGGCGCCATAGCAACCCACACCCATCGGCGAATTTATGAGCGCCATGGCGTTTATTCCCATGGGTGTAGTCTCATAATACTTCCTGGCCAGTGCGATAACCGCCTTGCGCTCGGCGGGGCCAAGAATCTTGGATGTGTCTTTCAAAAACCTTCCCGACGGGATACAGTCAAAGATAGTGACCTCTGCAAAGCCCTCTTTATTCGCTATCCGGAGTAGTCGTTCCAAATGGCCGTCTCTCAGGTTTTCGTGTGTGGCATAGGTTGAGATGCCGGTGAGTATACCTGCCTCTCTGGCCCGGCTTGCGCCCTCAAAGGCCTTTTCGTAGCAGCCCGTCACCTTACGGAATTCATCGTGCAGAACCGACTCGCTGTGGTCTATTGATATATTTAACGAAAACAGCCCGGCATCCTTCAGCCTTTTGACGTTTTCTTCTGTGAGAAGGAGTCCGTTGGTAAATATCATAACCACCGCTTTCGACTTGTCCACATGCTCAATCAGTTCGTACAGGTCTTCTCTCAGCATGGGCTCCCCGCCCACGTATATAATGAGAGTCGCCCCAAGATCCAGGGCCCCGTCAACCACCTTCTTTATCTCGTCAACACTCAGCTCTTCTTTGGAAGAGTCCTTGAAGGGGTCCGCGCTGCAGTGGATGCACTGGCACTGGCACTTATGGGTGATGGCAAGATTGGCGGTAACGGGAAAGGCCATTTTCTCCAGCATCATTCTCACTTTTCTGGACAAAAAGCGCATTCCGGCAGGTGACGGGTGCGGGGGGTTGTACAGATTATAGACGTTTTTGCCGTCTACCTTCGCGATGACCTTAAAGGTGTTGAGTTTATGGAAAAACTGTTGTACGAACGGCTGCAACATGTCGCCCATATAGCCCTGGGCCCTCCCATAAACCTTGCCGTTAATCATCTCTGCTTCTATGTTGAAAAAATCAAACGTCTCCATCCTCTTACACTCCCTGCATTGACTTCCAGCTTTCTTCCGCCTTCTTCAGCACCTCGGTAGCCACCTTCAAGGCATTCAGGCCATCCTCGCCGGAAACTCTTGGCTTACCATGAGTTAGAACACAGTCCACAAAGCTCTCCAACTCCTTTTTCAGGGGCTCTTGTTCGTTCTCCATCTTTATGTGTTTAACCTCAAGCTGGTCTCCGAAGTTGTAATCTTTCAGGTCGATAAGGCTTTTTGCGTTCAATCCTTGCATGTTTATCGAGTCAAGGGTTAGATTCGGAGACTTCTTGTAAATTATAGCTTCTTGCTTTTCGTAATCCAGTGAAATATATACATTTTCTGAGAACAGGCGTATCTTCCTCATGGGCCTGAAGGAGACACGGCTTGCCGTAACATTTGCCACGCAACCGTTCTCAAACGTTAACCTGGCGTTGGCTACGTCTTCTTTGGAAGAGATGATCCTTGCACCCACCGCCTCTACCTTCTTTACGGGGGATTGTGCCAGGTGAAGTATTATATCTATATCGTGCACCATTAAGTCGAGTATTACACCGGTATCCTTCGCGCGGAAATTGAAGTTAGAAAGCCTGTGGCACTCTATAAACCGCGGTGTCATGGGGTACTCTTCAACCGCCTTGATGACGGGATTGAAACGTTCTATGTAGCCTACCTGCAGGAGGGTGTCGGTTTTCATGCCAAGGTCCACCAGGGCCATGGCCTCATCTATGTTTCCTGCCATGGGTTTCTCCAACAGTACCGGTATGCCCCTGTTTAGGAAGTGAGAGGCGACTTCAAAATGGGCGGAGGTCGGCACGACTACACTGACCGCCGCGGCCTTGTCGTCCAGCACGTCCAGGTTGGGAAAATACTGCGTACCCAGTCGCTGCGCGACCGCTTTCCCCTGTTGTTCGTCAATGTCTACTACCCCGACAAGCTCTGTGTTAGGAAGCTGGGAATAAACCCTGGCATGCTCCTTACCCAGATGGCCGACACCGACGACTGCTATCTTGAGCTTCTTTTTCACCATCTTTCAGATTCTCAGGCGTTCCTTAATATCTCCAGGTACCGGCCGAACTTGCCCTTCATCGTATTTCTCATAAAACCGACCAGCACCTTTACCTCTGGAGAGAGGCCCCCCTGTCCTTCAAGCTCGTCAAGGACCATGCTCTGGTCCAGGGCCTCCGTCTGACGAAAGATCTTTTGAAAGGCCTCTTTTATGGATTTTATCTGCTCCTGGGAGAAATTCACCCTCTCAAGACCGACTATGTTGATCTGGCGTACACGTGAAGGGTTCCCCTCTACAAGCGTGAAAGGAGGTACGTCCTGCACGATCCTCGTAAGGCCGCCTACGTAGGCATGCTGGCCTATCGTGGCAAAAGGCTGTACCCCTACCAGACCCATAAGCTTCGCGTTACTTTCCACCTTCACATGACCGCCTAAAAGGACATTGTTTGCCAGGAGCACGCCGTTTTCAATCTCACAGTCGTGCGCGATATGCGCACAGGCCATAAACAGGTTGTCGTTACCTATCCTGGTTATGCCGCCGCCTACCGCTGTACCTGTATTTATAGTTACACACTCTCTTATAACGTTGCGGTCGCCTATCTCAAGTCTTGTGTCTTCACCCCCGTGCTTTAGGTCCTGAGGTTCCGTGCCCAGGGCCGTCCCGGGAAATACAGTGTTATCCTTACCGATAGACGTGTGTCCGGTTACAGTAACATTGTTTTTTATGACGGTTCCATTGTCAATCTTTACATGCTCGTCAATTAGGGAAAATGCTCCTACTTCAACGCTTCCGTCCAACTCTGCTTTGAGATGTACCTGGGCCGCCGGGTGTATATTCATGCCTTTACGTCTGCGGTTTTAGAGAAAGAACTCTCGGCCTGAGCAAGTTCGACTATTTTCCTGGCCAGGAGGACATTGAGGGAATGTCCGGAACGAGTACAAGTGATTCGTGCCCTGATGTCCAGACCTGTCAGATAGAGGTCCCCAACCAGGTCAAGGAGCTTATGCCTGACGCTCTCTTCGGCAAAGCGAAGGGTCGCCTGTTTTCTTTCTATCGGCGTCGAGGCCGTACCGTCTTCGTTTATCAGAAAACTGTTTTCTTCTGTAACGCCCCTTCCAAGTCCCAGTCTGATGAATTCTTCCACGCCGCTTGACAGGCAAAACGTCCTGGCCGGAGCGATCTGCCGGGAAAAAGCGTCTTCTGTAACGGAGAAGGCGTACGATTGCCTGAGCACCGACTTGTCTCCAAAATCCAGGTGATAGGAAAGCTCCAGACCCTTGTCGTGTGGGATGGCAATAATCCTTGCCTCCTTGTCTTCAAGGGTGATCGTGCGGTAAAGCGTAAAAACCTGCCTCGGGGCATTATGGTTGACAATACCGGCTTCCCTGATCAGCCGTACAAAGACGAGGGAGCTGCCGTCACCGGCTGGCATCTCCCTTCCCGTCATCTCTACCAGTATATTATCAACGCCCAGGCCATAGACTGACGCCATGAAATGCTCGACACCCTCTACCTCAACCCCGTCCTTGGCGAGCAGGATGCGCCTCTTGTGGTCCTTAACACTCTCCACACTGGCGGGTACGGAAGGTGAATCCGGAAGGTCTACCCTTCTGAACCGTATTCCCGTATTGGGTGGCTGGGGTACCAGCCTGATGGTGACCTCTTGGCCGTGAAATAGACCACAACCACGGTATTCCACCTCACGCTTGATCGTTTTTTGCTCTTGACGGGATTCTGTCACACCTTATAACCTCTCGTTCAAGTACTCAACAACCATGTCGGTGATGTCCAGGCTCTCGGAAAAGTATAGAACCGCTGCCATCCCTATCTTGAGCCTCAGTTCCATGAGGTCCCCACTCTTCGGATTAATTTCTTCTTTCTTTAATATGAGGTCAAAGCCTTCTTCCTTACCTACCTCATCTATTGCATCAGTTATATCCTGAAAGAGTTCTTCGTAGTACTCCCTCTCCTTTTCTCCGAGGTTCTTCCTGGCAACATCTTCTTCCAATTGAAGGTAGAGGGCCTTCTTTTCCATCTCAACCCCCAGCTCCTTCCTGGCCTCACTGCCTCTTTCGAGGAGCTGCATCTCCTCCCTCAGGGCCATCAGATCGTCCTGTTTCTCCATGAGGAGTTCTTCCTCACGGGCCTTCAACTCCTTGAAGCTCTCCTCCATTTCCGTCCGCTTTTCATATCGCTCGAAGACGTCATTGAGCTTCACAACGCCTATGGTAAGCCCCTCTGCAGATACGATAACGGGAAAAACGATAACTGCTGCAAAAAGCACAAGTACGTATTTGCAAAGCTTCATGCGCCTTTTTCCTTTCTAAAAAAGTTTCTACTAGTCAGCTCCACCAATGTTAATGTTTACAAACTTGGTAGTGTCTGTCGGCTGCTTCTTAACGACGAAGCCAAAGTCGACACCAAGGCTCATACGCCCGAACAGGGGCAGTGTAAACCGCAGGCCGGGACCTACGGATACCCGCATGTCATCAAAACCAATGTCCGTGGTACCCACCGCGGCCTTTCCCACATCTACGAAAAATACCCCTTTAAGCATATTCTTGTAAAGGGGAAAAGAGTCTTCAATACTATAAATTATCAGCGAGTCTCCACCCACCGTCTCACCCGTTGCCTTGTCGACCGGTCCTGCACCACGATATGTAAAACCCCTGATAGACCCTGTGCCTCCTGCAAAGAACCGCTCAAAAATGGGGACTTCCTCTTTCGAAAGCGACGTTACCATGCCAAGGGTGAACTTCAAACCCAGGACATGGCTCCCCAACAGTTCGGAGTCCCATATCTTATAATATTTTTTTGCAGAAAGTACAAATCTTGTCACGTCAACGTCCAAGCCCGACACCCCGACGTCGCCATCCAATATGTGGCCCTTAACGGGAGACCTTATGGGGCTTCGCGTGTCCCAGATGGACCTTACGTTTATCCCCAGCTTCTTCCTTGACCCCTTTGATTCTAATATTACTTTGGCCGCGGTTGGTTTTACATTCCGTATCTCAATGTCCTCGAATTCAGGAGAAACGGAAATGCTGAGGTTGTGCTTAATCATCCTTCCCAGTGTAAAACGAGTTCCCTGTCTGGACTCGTCATAGTGCTGCCAACTCCTTGTATAGAAAAAGACGCTTCCCCCGGCGGAATAAACCGAATCGAAGACAGAGGGATTGGTTAGAGAAATAATTGCCTCGGTCCTCTTCAACCCCGGGCTCAACTTCATGTTAAATATTTGACCCGCGCCCCGGAAGGCGTCACCCGACAAAAAGTCGTGCAGGTTCTTGGGGAAATCGAGGGCGTTAAAGTTGTTATCGGTATAAGAAATATCTCCGAATAAACCCGAATTCACTCCAAACCCGCCGCCGAACCTTAATACGCCCGTCCGTCCCTCCGTCACGTCTACGATGATGTTTGCACGGTCGGGTTGCGAACCCTGTTCGCTCAACATGTTTACCGGCATTGGCGCCTGCCTGTCAAAGTATCCGGTCGCCATCAATTTCTCGTGGCTGTCGCGGATCTTTACCGTGTCAAACCTGTCGCCGGGAAAGAACGTCAACTCCCTCCTTATAACATGGTCCTCTGTCTTTTCGTTGCCCCTTATCTTGATTTCTTCTATGTAATGCCGCTGTCCTTCTTTTATTTCATATACCAAGTCCAGGTTTGCCCCGACTGAGCTGAAGAGCTTTTTGGGAATCACCCTGGCGTTAACGAACCCTTGTTCACCGTACTGTGTTCTTAGGCTTCTAGTGTCTTCCTCCATAACCGGCGGCAGAAAGGGTCCGCCGGCATAAAGTATCATATCGTCAAGAAGCGCCTCGGTAGAGTAGAGCCTGTTGCCCTTAACCTCTATCTTATTTACGTAGTATCTTTCTCCTTCATCTATGATAAAGGTGACGATGGCCTGTTCCTTGCCTTTATCATAGGTTAACTTTCCGCCAACACTTACGTCCAACCACCCTTTATCAATATAATAATCTTTCAGCCTCTCCTTGTCCTCGTTGAATTTTTCTTTGTCGAAAATGCCTTTGAACAGGAAACTGGGGAAGCGCCTCCTGCGCGTCTTTATTTGTTTATTGAGCTTTTTGCCAGTGATAGATCTGTTGCCTTCGAACGCCACCTTTCTTACGGTTACCCTGGGGCCCTCACTTATGTCATAGATTACCTCTACGTCGCGATCGACTTTCTTGACCGTGCTGCTGACTTTTACAAACTGGAATCCTTTGTCTAGATAAAGCTCCTTTATTCTGTCCTCGCCAAGTTTTACGAGGTAACGTTTCAGGTAGTCTCTTTCTCTAAACTCAAGGACGTTCTCCAGCTTGCCGGTCTTCATCTCGTCATTGCCGTCAAATATAATGGCTTTAATTACCGGCCGTTCCGTTACCAAAAAAGTGAGTTTGACGCCCTCCGGCACATCTTCTAAAATTACTTCGACATCGTCGAAGTAGCCCATTGCCCATATACTGGAGACGTCCTGTGATACTACCTCCGGGCTGTACAGGTCTCCTTCCCTGAGTTGTATCGACCCTTTTATAGCGGCCGTGCCTATTCGCTTGTTGCCTCTTATGTCTATCTGCCGTATAATTCTTCCTTTTTCCGCCTCCTGGGCCTGAACCAGTCCCCCGTAGATGAGGCAAAAGACAAATATAGAAGCAACGGCAAGGTTTCTAACCCCGGGATAAGCCATCCCATGCCTTTTTCAATAATCATCTTCTTGTGAAATAGCGGCGCTCTCAAAACGCATGCACTCCGTGAGAAAAGTAAGGCGCACGGCACCCGTAGGGCCGTTCCTCTGCTTGGCTATGATTAGCTCCGCATCTTTCGGGTTCTTTTTATCCGGAAAATAGTGCCCCTCACGGTGAAGCAGCAGGACAATGTCTGCGTCCTGCTCGATGGAGCCGGATTCTCTCAGGTCGGACATCCGCGGCCTGCGGTCCTCACGCATCTCGACGGCACGGTTGAGCTGGGAGACGGCAATGACCGGTATCTTCAGCTCCATGGCGAGTGTCTTCAGCCCCCTGGAGATTACAGATATCTCCTGCTGGCGGTTCTCCGCGCCCCGGGACTCCATCAGCTGGAGATAATCCACCACCAACAATTTTATGTCGTGTTGGACCTTCATGCGGCGGGCCTTCGCCCTCAGGGCCATTATTGAGAGCCCTCCCTGGGCGTCGTCGATAAACATCTTTGCCGGTGAGAGTTTCTCGGCGGCCGCAGTAAGTTTACCCCACTCCTCATTCTGTAAACCGCCTTTGCGCATTTTGTGGGTGTTCAACCGCGCGTACGAACACAGCATGTTTTGTGCTATCTGCTCCGCAGACATCTCAAGGGTGAACAACGCCACAGGCAGCTTCTCCACCGTGCCCACGTGTTGCATTATGTTTAAAACAAGACTTGACTTGCCCATACTCGGCCTACCTGCTACAACCAGCAATTGTGAGGGCTGGAGTCCGCAGGTCAGGTCGTCCAGGTCATAAAAACCGGTGCCCACTCCCGTAAGCCTGCCCTTTCTGTCATTTATCTTTTCCAGCCTGTCAAAGGTGTCACGCAGCAGGTCTGCGATGTGGACGGTGGTGGAGGCATGTTTCTTTTCCGCAACGTTAAATATCAGCCTTTCTGATTTATCAAGCAGCGTATCGACGTCATCTCTATTCTTATACGTCTCTTTCTGTATCTCAACGGCGGCTTCAACAAGGCCCCTCTTTATGGCATTATCCCGTATGATGTGGGCATAGTACTCCGCGTTGGCAACAGCAGGTACCGATTCCTCCAGTTCCATCAGGTAGTCGCGTCCGCCCACAACCTCGAGTTTTCCGCGTCTTTCAAGCTCGTCTTTCAGGAGGACCAGGTCTACGGCCTGGTTCCTGTCATAAAGGTCCACAACGGTCTGAAAGATTTCCCTGTGGGGGGTTTTACAAAAGCTCTCCGCCGTAAGACATTCAAGCGCGGTGTCTACAACCGTATTGTCAATGAGCATAGCCCCCAGGAGGCTGACCTCGGCCTCAATACTCTGAGGAGGCTTTCCTTCCAGAGTTTGCACTGCCACAATTCTCCCCCCTTCACGTACAACAAGCTTACCGTTAAATATACAACGCTATTATTCTTCTTCTTTCACTACAAAGAGCTTAACCTGCGTCTTTATCCCCGGGTAAAGGTCAAGGGTTACGTCGTAAGTGCCACATTCCTTTATGTGCTCTTCCAGGCGTACAAAGTCTTCTTCCACGGAGTAGCCCCTGCGAACAAGCTCTTCGGCGATACCGGCAGGGGTAACGGAACCAAAGAGACGGCCCTCTTCATGGGCCTTGGCGGCGATACTGAATTCAAACCCGGCCAGCTCTTTTGCAAGTTTACCCAACCCCTCTTTGGCGAGTTTTGTATTCAGCGCCTCTTTCCTTTTCCGTATCTCCACTTCTTTGGCGTTGGCGGAGGTTGCCGTAGTGGCAAATCCCTTGGGGAAGAGGAAATTGCGGGCATATCCGTCTGCAACGGCTACCACGTCACCCATGCTTCCCAATTTCTCTATGTTCTTTCTCAGTAGTACTTTCATGCATAATACTCCAAAAAAGCTAGGCCGTGTACGGCAGCAGGGCCATAAAACGCGCCCTCTTTATGGCGCTCTTGGCGGCACGCTGGTGCGTGGCACAGTTGCCCGTACGTTTACGGGAAAACAGCTTCCCCTGTGTGGCGACAAGCTTCTGGATGTTGGTCAGGTCTTTGTAGTCTATTTCCTCCATATGCATCCTGCAGAATCGGCACTTTTTTGCATAAACGTACCTTCTCTTTTGCGGTCTGGACTTGGTTTTCCGTCTCATCTTCATCGTTTAAAAAGGTATCTCCTCTTCACTAATGTCGTCTTTTGGAGCGGAACCGCCCTCCGGCTGGGTTGCGCCGGCTGGGCTGCCGCGCTTCTTGGTCTGCCCGATAAACTGAAAGTCTTCGGCCACGACTCTCAAGGCGCTTCGCTTCTGGCCGTCTTTGGACTCCCACTGGCTGAACTGAAGACGGCCTTCTACAAAAATAGGGCTGCCTTTAGAAAAGTATTCGCTGATTATCTCGGCCCTTTTTCCGAACATGGTTATGTCTACAAAACACACGTCCTCTTTTTTCTCTCCATCCTGCGAGGTCCAGTTTCTTGAAACAGCAACGCCGAAACTCGCCAGCGCCGTGCCGCTCTGTGTATAACGAAGTTCAGGGTCTCTGGTCAAATTGCCCATCAGAAATACCTTGTTGAGATTGGCCATAACTTGTCCCCCCTGAAATTATTCTTTAATCCCGGACTCTGCGGAGGTCTTTTTCTCTTCGGTCTCACTGTCACTGGCGGGTTCGCGGGCTTCATCCGCAGATGACGATTCCACCACGGGCTTCTGCTCGCCAAGCTCCGGTCTTTTACCGGCCTTAAGGATGAGATTTCTGAGGACGACGTCGGAGAGTTGACAATCACGTCTTACCTCCGTAATCGCGCCGACGGGGGCGTCGAAGTAGATTTGCATGTAAGTGCCTCTCCTGTGCCCTTTTATACGGTACGCAAGCTTGCGCTCTCCCCACTTCTCCGTGCTGATTACCTGGCTGCCCCTCTTTTTTAATATGCCGTGTACATGCTCGACTACACTGTCCCAGTCGCCGGCCTTTGCGTTGTCAATCAAAAACATCGCTTCATAGGTTTTCAACCCCTAAGTACCTCCTTGCGTAAATAAGATCGTTAATCAACGCTACTATCACGCATGCGCGGTGAGTACCGCACATGGTATAAAAACCCGGCATAATCGAAAAACTACCCGCATCTCTTTGTACACTGGTCTATTCCGCCGCGTACCCACTCAATAACGGCTTCACAGGCAGTTTCCACGGCCTCCTCGGCAACGGCCTCTTCTTTCTTTGGGAATGGTGCCAGTACGTATTCACTCGCTTCGCCCTGGGGAGGAAGCCCGACGCCAATCCTCAGCCGGGGAAACCCGGTACCGCCCAGGCTCGCAATAATAGACTCCAAGCCCTTGTGTCCTCCGCCGGAGCCTTTGCTCCTTACTCTAAGCTTACCCAGAGGCAGATTTATATCGTCACAGATTACCATTAAACTCTCTGTACTGCAAGCGTAATGGTCAAGCACTCTTTTGACCGACTGGCCACTCCGGTTCATGTACGTCAGCGGTTTTACCAGGAGGAGCCTGTCGGTATCAAGCGGTGTTTCCCCGACAAGGGACCTGAACCGCCGCCTGCTTACCTTTATGCCGAAATGCCCGGCCAACCTGTCGACAACCGCAAACCCCAGGTTGTGCCTCGTTTCAGTATACTTCTCCCCTGGATTTCCCAAACCTACGAGAATTTTCATTAAGAGGGCCTTATGACTTTTTTTCCTCTTTCTCCCCCTCCTCTTCCTTGGCCTTCTTCACAATCACCTCCGGCTCTTTACCCGACACCACTTCTTCTTCCACCACAGGCGCCTCCTCTTCCTTTACTACGACCATCTTAACTTGAGCCACAGTTATGTTCAGGTCGTCATGGACTATCTTTACGCCGGAAGGAAGCTCCGTATCCTTTAACGCCAGGTTGTCCCCGATTTCAAGCTTTGATACGTCCAGGGTCAGCTTCTCAGGTATTGCCGCGGGCAGGCACTTCACCTCGACCGTCCTCAGTATCTGGTCCAGTACGCCGCCCTGTGTGACGCCGACCGGGGTGCCGCGCAGCTCTATGGCAACCTCTACGGTGACCTCTTCATCCATGGCGACACGAATAAAATCGGCATGGAGTACATTGTCACCAAAGGTGTCATACTGCGTCTCCTTTAAGAGCGCGTTTTGCTCTTTATCGTCACAACGGATGAGAAACATCTTGGCGCCTGTTTGCATGGCTTCCCTAAAATCCTTCTCAGGGACAGAGATGGCCAGGGTCTCCTCTTTGTGTCCGTATATGACTGCCGGCATCTTACCCTCTTTTCTCAATTTGTGAACGGCGCGCGTCCCGACTTGAGTCCTTATTTCCACCTGCAGAACAGGATTTGCCATTTACCGCTACCTCCTTCTAAAACTAAACAAACAACGCGCTAACGGATTCGTTGGTGTGTATCCTCCTGATGGCCTCGCCCAGGATTCCGGATATAGTCAGCACGATGAGCTTCTTTCCCAGGGGTTTTGCCCTTCCATCGAGTGGAATGGTATCTGTAACCGCCAGTTCCTTGATTGGCGCCTTGTTAAGTTTTTCGGCCGCTCTGCCGCACAGCAGGGCATGGGTCGTACCGACGTATATGTCTTTCGCGCCTTTTTCCTTAAGTACGTTTGCCGCCTGCACTATTGAGCCGCCGGTAGCTATCAGGTCGTCAATCATGATGACGTTTTTCCCCGCTACGTCACCTATCACGAAGCCCACCTCTGTTTCTTCCGGGCCTACGCGGCGTTTGTCCACCACGGCCATCTTTATATTGAGCTTCCTTGAGTACGCCCTTGCTATCTTTATTCCCCCTACGTCCGGGGACACTACTATGGCATTGGGCAGATTGAGCGACTTGTAGTGTCCGCACAACACGGGGAATGCGTAGAGATGGTCCATCGGTATGTCGAAGAAGCCCTGGATCTGCGCGGCGTGTAGGTCCATGGCCAGCACCCTGTCCACACCAGCTTTACATATGATGTTTGCCACCAGCTTGGACGTTATGGGTACGCGTCCCTCGTCCTTCCTGTCCTTTCTGGCATAGCCGTAATAGGGTATTACCGCCGTGATCCTGGCCGCTGAGGCCCTTCTGATACAGTCTATAAATATCAGGAGTTCCATCAGGTTTTCGTTAACCGGGGGACTCCCGGACTGTACTACAAAAACGTCGGCCCCCCTTATGTCCTCATTTATCTTCAGGTCTATCTCTCCATCGGGGAAACGTCCTACATATGCGTCACCAAGCGGAATCTTCAGGTGGTCACATATCTTGTGAGCTAAATCCGGATTGGCGTTACCGGTAAAAACCTTCAGATTGTTCAGACCTTCAATCAGTGCCTTTTGGTCCATCCAGTATTCCCCTCAATTCTTGGTAGAACTGTTTTTTTAGTTACCTGTGACCAAACACCTTGAATACACGAACAAATACTTACATACCACCGAGGCCCCCTGCGACTATCCCGGAGACCTTTTCAAGGTCTTCCTGAGAATTCACCCCTAACACCTCGCTGGGGTCGGATGCGATAAGGGTATTTACCCTCTTGCCCATGCCGCCGCTAAGCACCTCTATCACCTGTGTCAGGTAATATTCCCCTTTCCTGTTGTCCGGGGTGAGCCTTTCCAGGGCCTCCAAGAGCGGACCCGTTCTGAAACAATAAATGCCTGAGTTTACCTCTTTTATTCCTGTCTCTTCCTCGGAGGCATCCAGTTCTTCGACAATCCTAGTCACCCGGTCCTGCCCGTTCCTCACCACGCGGCCGTAACCCTTTGGGTCATCAAGATACGCCGTAAGCAGGGTCGCGTCCGAACGGGTCTCCTGATGCACCTTTCTAAGGGTCTTTACCGTGTCGGGTTTTACAAGGGGGCTGTCTCCGGGAAGCACTACTATGTTTTCAGGCATGTCCTCAGCCCGGTCCCCTAAGAAGGTGGTTGCGGCCCTAAGGGCATCCCCGGTGCCCAACTGACGGGGCTGCTCCACCCAATCCACTCCGAGCCCTTCCAGTACCCTGGCAACTTCCTCTTTCTTGTGTCCAACTACCACCAATACCCTTGAAACGCCCGCCTTCCTTGCCGCGTCAATTACCCACTTTATCATAGGTGTGCCGCACAGCTCGGCGAGCACCTTAGGGCCCGTATAACTCATTCTGGTACCCTTACCGGCAGCAAGGATAACGGCCACTTCACTGCATAAGTTCATCTTGTGTCTTTATAAAAGCTACCCGGGGAGGATTCGAACCTCCACCGAGAGATCCAAAATCTCTAGTGCTACCATTACACTACCGGGTAATAAATCAGCCTACCAGTACTGCACCCTTACTGGCGGAGCTCACCAGCCGGGCGTATTTGGCGAGATAGCCACTCACTTGGGGTGTGATGGGTCTCCACTTCTTCCTGCGCTCTTCCAGCACGTCTTCCGGTATATGCAAATCCAGGCGACGTCCCGGTATATCTACGGATATCTCATCGCCGTCTTCAACCAGCGCTATGGGACCCCCCACTATGGCCTCCGGGCTGACATGTCCGATACATGGTCCCCGGGTGCCGCCGGAAAAGCGCCCGTCTGTAATAAGTGCCACTGAGGTGTCGAGCCCCATCCCCGCCAGTGCCGCAGTGGGTGAGAGCATCTCCCTCATGCCGGGGCCGCCCTTAGGCCCCTCATACCTGATTACCACCACGCAGCCGGGGCCAATCTCATCATTCATTATGGCCTTCATGGCCTGTTCTTCCCTGTTAAAAACCCTGGCACGACCCTTGATACACCGGGCCTCCGCAGCTACCGCACTCTGCTTTACAACAGAACCTTCGGGGGCAAGATTGCCGTAAAGAACAGCTATGCCCCCTTCCTCGCCCGCAACCTCTTTTTCGCCTTTTATTACCTTTGTGTCAGGTGATTCTGCCTCCGCGGCAATTTCTGATATCTTCTTTCCACTTACGGTCATATAATCCTTGAGCTCCTTTCCCAGCCTCTTCAAAACGGCCGGGATACCTCCCGCATAGTGGAGGTCCTCAAGGAAGTATTCCCCACCCGGCGCAAGGTTTACCATGTGGGGTATCCGCTTACTGATTTCGTCAAAGTGGTCTAATGTAACCTCCACCCCGGCCTCTCTTGCTATAGCAGGCAGATGAAGACACGTATTGGTAGACCCTCCCAGGGCCATGTCCATAACTATCGCATTCTCAAAGGCATCGGGCGTCATTATGCTTCGCGGGGTCACATCCTCTTTAGCCAGTCTGACGGCGACCTGTCCGCTCCTGTAGGCTATCCGGCCCTTTTCCGCGGACACTGCCAGGGCCGTAGCACAACCGGGCAGCGACATGCCCATGGTCTCGGTCAAGCAGGCCATGGTATTGGCCGTGTAAAGGCCCTGACAAGAACCTGCGCCGGGGCAGGCCTCCATCTCCAGCCGGTCCATCTCCTCCTGGGTGATTTCTCCTCTCCGTCTCTTCCCTACCGCCTCAAACGTGTCGCTTACGAGGGAGAGTTTTTTCCCCTTCAGATTGCCACAGAGCATAGGTCCGGCCGTTACCACTAAGCCGGGTATGTCAAGCCTGGCCAGGGCCATCAACATCCCCGGCGTAATCTTATCACAATTCGTGAGCAACACCAAGCCGTCCAGGCTGTGTGCGCTGGCCACGCATTCAATGGCGTCCGCGATAACCTCCCTTATGGCCAGGGAGTAACGCATGCCCGGATGCCCCATCGCTATACCGTCACATATACCGGGGATACCAAAGATAAAGCTAACCCCGCCACCTGCATGCACTCCCTTCTCTATGGCAGTCTCCAGGCGTCTCATATGTATATGCCCTGGAATAAGCTCGGTGAAGCTGCTGGCTACCCCGATGAAGGGTTTATTCAGGTCATCCTTGTCCAGACCTGTAGCAAAGAGAAGAGACCTTGCAGGAGCACGTTCAAGCCCTACTTTTATGACATCACTGCGCAAGAGGTACCTTTAGCTTATTATCTCATGGCCGAAGTGTGTAAGTGTAAACACTGCAATGGATTAAAACAACTTACACGCCCCCGGCAAAAGAAAAATGCTAACACAGCTAATTGGTCAAGTCAAGCAAAATCCACTATCTGGAATTCCCTTGACTTTAGTTTTCAAACTTGTTTAACTTGTGGTTTTATAATATCTTCTGATTAACTTCACCCTGTGTCCACCCGGCCCCACACAAGGGCCCTACAACTATAGAGGACTCCTTGAAGAGGCGCTAATGGTATTAGTGAGCGGATGCCTTGTAGGTCTGGAGTGCAGGTATGACGGCAGTTCCGAAAGGAATGATCATCTGCTGGCGCTGCTGCAAGGCACGAGCTTCCTGCCCTTCTGCCCCGAACAGATGGGCGGCCTTCCGACCCCAAGACCCAGGGCGGAGATAGTGGGCGGTGATGGACACGACGTCCTGGCCCACAAGGCCAGGGTCGTTGACAAATGTGGCAAAGACGTTACAGGGGCTTTTGTCCGCGGGGCGATGGAGTCGGTGAAGCTTGTCAGGCTTTTTAACATAACCAGGGCCCATCTGAAGAGCAAGAGCCCGTCTTGCGGTCTTGGCTTGATCTACAGAGAAGGCCGGCAGGTCGAGGGCGATGGGGTATCCGCCGCGCTGCTTGTCCAGAACGGCGTAAAGATTACCTGCGTCTGAGGCGATGGCAAACTTACTTCCAGGACGAAGAAGATACGGAGAGCCTTACACTGTTTAAAAAACTTCAAGATTGGACGCTCAAGTGGGTAAAGACACCTTATGCCATCCCGTTCCTCTTTGCGGTAGCCTTTGCCGAGGCGTCTTTTTTCCCCATTCCCCCGGACGTGCTGCTTATCGTCATGGCGCTTGCCGTGCCAGCGAAGATTTTTCAATATGTCCTTGTATGCAGCGCCGGCTCCGTGCTCGGAGGCTGCTTCGGGTATTTTATAGGGTACGAGCTGTTCGAATACATGGGCAAACCCATCATCGATTTTTACGGCTTATGGGAGGAGTTCGATTACGTGAGCACACGGTTCCATGAAAACGCTTTCGCGGCCATAGCCGTTGCCGGTTTTACCCCCATACCGTATAAACTCTTTACTATTGCGGCAGGAGTCTGTAAAATCAATTTCACTACCTTCGTGATAGCGTCGATATTGAGCCGTGGTTTGAGGTTCCTGGCAGAGGGGGCCTTAATATACTTCCTCGGCGAGAGGGTAAAGCCTTTTGTTGAGAAATACTTCAACGTATTCTCTATACTCTTTGTGGTATTGTTAATACTCGGTTTTATAATTATAAAGATGCTTTCGGGTCAATAAACCGTCATGAACAAACTGGCCGCAATTTTAGTAGCGGTTCTCCTGGCGTTATCATCCCCGCTTTTCGCTCAAACCGCTGAAGAGGAGACGGAAACCTTCGGGCCGAGGGTTTCGGGCTTTTTCTATCCCAGGTCGGTGGAAAATCTCCAGAAGATAATCGCCCTGAAGCTTGGGAAGGTAATAAAACAAGAACTCCCCGGAAGGCCCATAGCACTTATCTCTCCACACGCAGGGTATGACTTCTCTGGCGAGGTGGCCGCCTACGGTTTCAGTGCCCTGGAAGGGGGAGACTACAAAAGGGTTATCATCCTTGCCCCAAGCCATTATGGCAAGAGGTTCAGGGGCGTGGCCGTTCTAAAGGCGTCCAGATACAAAACACCACTGGGGGAAATAGAGATAGATAAAGAGGTGTGTGAGGGGCTCGTCAACAATTCCCCAAAGTTCGACTCAAAGCCGCTGTTTGGTTATTACTCCGGGGCCTACATGAATGAACATGCCCTGGAGACGCAACTGCCATTCTTACAGGAGGTTCTCGGCAAATTTAAATTAGTGCCGTTGCTGGTGGGGGTTCTTATGGATGACGACACCAAAAAGGTCGCCGACGCCATTAAGCCCTACTTCGACGAGAGCACCGTGGTTATCGCCAGCTCCGACTTCACCCACTATGGCCGCAGGTTTGATTACGTGCCGTTCTTTAAAGAAATAGAGAAAAACCTCAAGGCCCTTGACGACGGGGCGGTAAACGAGATTCTGGAGAAAGATTCCGGCGGCCTGGTCAATTACAGGAAGGAGACGGGGATAACCGTCTGTGGGTTCATGCCCATCGGGGTACTTTTAGACCTCCTGCCCGATGACGCCCAGGGAACCGTATTGAAATACGACACGTCCGGCAGGATGGAAGGTGATTTCAACCACTCGGTCAGCTACGTCTCCATAGTATTCACCGTCCCGACGGGGGAAAAGACTGGCAAGGCGCCGGAACTCCCCGCTCAAAACGCGCGTGTTGTGCTCGCAGCCTACTCTCCTGAAGGGGACAAGGGTGCGGCGGGGGCAATGGCGGTCCCGGCGGGTGAGCACTCACAGACGTCAGACTTCATCACTGAAGAAGAGTGCGAAACACTTTTGAACATTGCCAGAAGCACCCTGGAAACATATACACGCCAACAGGTACTCCCGGATATCCCGGAAGAATTTCTGACACCAAGACTTAAAGAAAAGAGCGGCGTGTTCGTCACCCTTAAGAAAAACGGGCAACTGAGGGGCTGCATAGGCCACATACAACCGCGCATGCCCCTTTGGCGGGCGGTGATGATGAACACGGCTAACTCCGCCTTTAAAGATTCACGCTTCAGAAGGGTGAGCGAGGAAGAACTTAAAGACATAGACATAGAAATATCTGTGCTCAGTCCAAACAGGAGGATTAACAGTCCTGGAGAATTTCATGTGGGAGAAGAAGGAATAATAATAAGCCTGGGGAGACGCCAGGCGGTCTTTCTTCCACAGGTAGCCACGGAGCAGGGCTGGGACAGGAATCAGACGTTCTACAATCTGTGCAACAAAGCCGGTCTGCCGTGGAACGCATGGTGGGATGAAAACATGGAATTCTACGTCTTCACGACCAAGATATTTCACGAAGTACGACACTAAGCCCCTGGGGCAGCAAACAGTATCTTTATCAGCAATGAATGATGTAGCATCAGAAGAAGAAGAGATTCAAAAGGAAGCCCGGGTACACGAGAAACTTCTGGGCATAGCCCGCCAAAGCATCGAGGCCGCAGTAAAGGGTGAACCAACACCTGAATTTACGGTTAACGAGCCGGAACTTCACCATCATCATGGCGCATTTGTTACCGTAAGACAACGCGGGGAACTCCGCGGCTGTCTGGGCCAGTTTGTCTCAGACATTCCTCTCCATAAACTCGTGAAAGAGATGGCCGTCGCCGCAATTACCGAAGACCCCCGATTCAAGGACGAACGCATAGGGGAAAAAGACCTTGGTAAAATAGACATTGAGGTCTCGGTAATATCTCCCCTTAAAAGGGTCTCCGACCCTACGGACTTTCAACTTGGCAGGCACGGGCTGTACATAAAGAGGGGCGATAATATTGGCTGCCTCCTCCCCCAGGTCGCTACCGAAAGGGGCTGGTCAAAGGAGGAGTTCCTGTCCTACTGTTGTCTGGGCAAGGCGGGGCTTGGCCCCGACGCCTGGAAAGAAACCGGCACGGAGGTCTATGTTTTTACGGCAGGTATTATAAATGAACACAGTTAGTATTCTACCGGCAGATTACGGAGTGTTGTAGTCTAATCTATTGCCAAAGCGATGTTTCTTGTTATAATTTTCAATAATATGGAGTGATCTGTTACCCGGGGGCCGGCCAGCCTGTGCTCATTCCGCATCTCGCCCAAACCCGGTGCCGCAATCATAGCGGTACAGCACAACGTTTCGTACATATAATATCTTGGTATTTAAGGAGTTACGATCTAGATGGGTAAGCCGCTTCGAGTGTTAATTGTCGAGGATTCGGAAGACGACTTCGAGTTGATGGTGCGTGAACTAAAGTGCGGCGACTATGACCCGACCTATGAACGTGTCGAAACACCTGAGGCCTTGAACGCCGCACTCGACAGTCAGACATGGGATATTGTCATCGCCGATTACAACCTGCCGCATTTTAACGCGCTTGACGCGCTGGCACTATTACAAGAAAAGGAAATCGACGTCCCGTTCATCGTCATATCAGGTACTGTTGGTGAAGACACAGCGGTGGAGATCATAAAGGCGGGTGCGACCGACTATCTGATGAAGGACAGGATGACACGTTTTGTCCACTCCATAGAGCGTGGCTTGCGCGAGGTGGAGGAACGGCGGCAGCGCAAGCAGGCGGAAGAAGAGTTAAAGATACTCAACGAGTCCCTGGAACAGCGTGTGGCCGAGCAGACGGCTGAACTGGCCAAAAGTGAGGAGATATTCCGGAGCATAAGCTCCTCGGCACAAGATGCCATTATTATGGCAGACAATGAAGGAAGGATTTCATACTGGAATGAGGCCGCTGAAAATATGTTTGGTTATTCAAAAGAGGACGCTGCCAGAAAAAAACTGCATGAATTGATTATCCCGGAGCGCCTGCGTGAACATTTCTTAAAAGGGTTCAAACTATTCCGTGAGACAGGAAAAGGCCCGGTTATCGGAAAAGTGGTTGAATTCTCAGCTGTCAGGAAGGACGGGACAGAATTCCCTGTAGAACACTCTATCTCAGCAGTAAAGATAAGAGATAAATGGGCTACAGTTGGGATAATAAGAGACATCACAGAGCGCAAGCAGGCCGAGGAAACGATTACACATATGGCCTATCATGACAATCTTACCGCGCTGCCCAACCGCATGCTTTTCGTTGACCATCTCAATCTGGAACTGGCTCACGCGCGGCGCAACCGCGCGGCCCTGGCCGTTATGTTTCTCGACCTTGACGAGTTCAAGGACATCAACGACACACTGGGCCATACCCTGGGCGACCGTTTGCTAAAGGAGGTTGCCGCCCGTCTGATAAAAATCATGCGTGAAAGCGACACCGTTGCGCGCCTGGGGGGTGATGAATTCACGTTGTTACTGCCGGGAAACAATGATGTGGCCAGCGCGACCCAGGTCGCAGATAAAATCCTCGAAGAGGTCAGACAGCCGATGACGCTCGATAAAAACAATCTCAGTATCACCACCAGCATCGGAATTGCCATCTACCCCGGGGACGGCAAGGACGCTGATACCCTGCTCAAGAACGCTGACGCCGCCATGTACCACGCCAAGGAACGGGGCCGGAACAACTTCCAGTTCTACAATAATCTTTCATAACATTGTGGCCTCGCTAGTCAAGCAACCCGCATGTATTAAAGAAATTCCTTGCTATACGCTCCGCGTGTCGTTTGAAATTGGTTAGATTTTTTCTGGTCTGGTTTTTTATCTCTTCAATTCTTTGTCCGGTCAACTGTCCTTTATAGGTGCCCACCCAGTCGTTTATTATTTGCGTCGTTACCTCGGGATGGAACTGGAGACCGTATGTAATCCTGTCCAACCTGAACGTGAACACCTCATTGGGGTCGTCCCTGGATTCCGCCAGCCTCTCACCACCCGGCGGTATCGAGAACTTGTCGCTGTGACAGAGGAAGACTACGAATTTTTCCGGAAGCCCTTCAAACAGCGGGTCTTTCCTCCCGTCCTCCGTCAGCCATATCTCATACCAGCCTACCTGCTTCACCGCCTCCCTGGTCACCTCGCCGCCGCTGACATAGGAAAGCATCTCCGCGCCGAGGCATATCCCCAGGAGTGGAACTCCTTCCTCCATGGCTTTCTCTAAAAACTTGTGCTCCCATTCGAGAAACGGGTAACGGTCTTCCTCGTTGACATCCATGGTCCCACCCATCGTCAGGATGGCGGAGAAGTCACCGGGGTTTTCTACGTATTCACCCTCAAAGATGTTTAACTCCCGGTAGGGGATATTGTTCTGCTGCATGAACTCGCCCAGATTACCCGCCCCGTCAAATGGAACGTGTTT